>JAZOAD010000117.1:0-12755 GCA_045595225.1 Faecousia sp. | reverse complement strand
CCGTTCATATCGGTGTTGGCGGAGCAGTGCATGGAAGCGATGCCCTTCAGGGGCAGGTAGTAGTTCATCATGGAGAACATACCCTTCTTCATCTCGCCGCCGTACCAGGTGTTCAGGATGACCTGTTCACGGGAGGTGATGTTGAAGGCCACGCAGGTGGAGGAGTTCAGGCCCAGCTCCTTATAGTTTTCCACGGAAGCCAGAGAAGCGTTGTAAACCACAAAATCGGGCTTAAAGTTCTTCAGCTCTTCCTCGGAGGGCACGATGAACATATTCTTGACAAAGTGGGCCTGCCATGCCACTTCCATGACAAAGCGGACGCACATACGGGTGTCGGCGTTGGCGCCGCAGAAAGCATCCACCACATACAGCTTCTTGCCGGACAGCTGCTTCAGCGCCAGATCCTTCACGGTGGCCCACACTTCTTCGCTCATGGGGTGGTTGTCGTTGGGGAATTCCTTGTTGTCCCACCAAACGGTGTCCTTGGAGTTGGCGTCCATGACGATGTACTTATCTTTGGGGCTGCGGCCGGTGTAAACGCCGGTCATGACATTGACGGTGTCCAGCTCGGTCAGCTGACCCTTCTCAAAGCCGGTCAGGGACGGGTCCATCTCTGCCTCGAACAGAGCCTCATAAGAAGGATTGTGGACAATCTCGGTGGTACCGGTGATACCGTATTTGCTCAGATCCAACATATTGTTACCTCATTTCATAAAAGTGGCGTGATACACGCCCCATAATTCGCAATCATATCATACACCCTTCGCGGACAAAAATCAACCGCTCACGACCTTTTTTGCCGGTATTTTTTTAGTTTCGGGCAAAATACTCAGTCTTCGTTGGGGGATTCTTGCGGAAGCAGGCTGTCATAGAAGCGGCCGTAGGCAGTCAGCAGCATAGGCTTTTTCCAGGCGTACAGCCCAATCTGGCACACCAATGCCAGGGCATAGAAGGCGAAGAAGGCGGCGTCCGCCGAAATGCCCAGGTCAATGCCAACGGCGGGCAGGATCAGATCGCCGTAGCAGACCGCGGCAATAAGGAGCTCCAGCAGGTAGAACCACCAGAAGGTCAGATCCAGCTTGAAAAGCGCCAGCCGCTTGCCCTTCATCAGGGCTTTGCTGGCGCGCAGGGCGAAAAACGCGCCTTTTCGGGGCTGGTCCAGCAGGATATAGTCCATCAGCCGCAGCCGGTAGATCACCGGCACCGCGGCGACCGCCATGCCGCAGAGGATGAAGGGAATGGCCCAAGCTGCGGCGGTCATAACGGCTTGATCCGCCATCATGGCGGCGTAATCCACCATGCCGCCTTCCAGGTAGGCGGACAGATATGGCTCCGCCGCCGCGTAAAAGGGGGCGCTCAGCGGGGAGAAGGAGTAAATAACCGCGCCGGCGTAGCTGCCGATAAAAGCCCAGGCCATGACCTGCATGATGTACAGCAGTTTTCCCCGCAGCACCGGGCCGAACCGGTCAAAGCCTGCCAGCAGATCCCGGTACTGGGTTTGCTGCCGACGGCCGGTTTGCAGAAATGCCCACAAAAGGCCCATTTCCCAGAAGGGCAGCAGGAGTATATTGGCGTATTGGAGCATACTTTGGATCGTTTCCAACAGGGCACGGTTGGAAATGCCGGAAAGACCGCCGGTGCCGGCGATCTGCTGATCCAAGACGAATTGCAGCCCGGCGATCAGCAGCGCCAGGGCCGCGCTGACCCCGGAGTGAATCAGCGTGATCTTCCGGGGACACTGGGAAGCCTTTCTCAGGGCGTCGGCGGCGTCAGATTTTAATAAACGGCGTTCATCTTTATGCATAGGGGCCTCCTTTTCAGCCACTTGTGTACTACTATAGTTATATAGGAATTGGGAGAAAATAGCAAATGAATTTTTTGTAACAGTAGAAATTTATGCCGGGATGTGCTACAATAGAGTAAATATCTTTTACCCGGAGGCGCCTATGACCCTTGGAGAAAAACTGAAGGCCGCCCGTTTGGCGGCAGGATTGTCCCAGCGGCAGCTTTGCGGCGATGTGATCACTCGAAATATGCTGTCCCAAATCGAAAACGGCAGCGCCAATCCCTCCATGGAAACCCTGCGGTATTTGGCCGGGCGGCTGGAAAAAAGCATCGGCTATTTTTTGCAGGAGGAGGCGGTGGAGTCGGCCAATCCGCCGGTGATGGAGCAGGCCCGGCTGGCTTACGGCTGCGGACGATATGACCGGGCGCTGGAAATTTTAGCGGAATATCAGCGGCCGGACCCTCTTTTTGATGCGGAGGCGGGCTATCTGTGGGCGCTCTGCGCCCTGGGAAGCGCTGAGGCGCTGCTATCCGATGGCAATGCCGGGGCGGCGGTGGCGCTGCTGGAGGGCATTGACCGGGAGGGACTTTACTACCGGCAGGAAATGGAACAAAATCGTCGTCAGCTGCTGCGCAGAGCCTACCCGCTGCTGGAGGAATTCCACCGGACCCGGGGCGATTTTGAGCAGGCCTATTATTGCGCCACCAAGCTGCGGCAGCTGCCCTAATCATGAGCAAAGGAATTGAAAAATGAATGCCCTCCGGCGGAGGGCATTTTGTTATTTGGATGCTTGCAGCAGGAGAACGCCGTGGGGCGGTACGGTGCCGGTGGTGGCATGGTAGGCTTCGCCGGTCCAAATTTCTTTCCAGACCGTCACCTGGGTGGGGAAGTCGCCTGCCGGGTACAGGGCGGCGCATTCGTCCAAAGACACGGACACCTGCCGGGGCCGGTCCGTCAGATTAAACAGCGCCACATAACAGCTTCCGGTGGTTTCTTCCAGGGCTGCCCATACGCATTCTTCGCTGTTGCGCCGCACCTGCCGGGACAGGAAATCACCGCCGTGGAGTTTCAGAAGCCCCTTATTTTGCAGCAACGACAGCGTCCAATCGTCCAAAAGGGTCATTTCCGCGCCCAGCATCAGCGGGGAGTGGAAAATAGACCAAAGGCTCATCATGGTTTTCTGTTCCTCTTTGGTGAACAGGCAATCCCGCTCCGCGCCAAAATGCTTCCCCACTTTGCCCAGGGGCAGCATATCGCAGTCCGGCCAGCAGCCGGGGGAAACATGGTCCTGCCACTTTTCGCAGCGGTCAAACATATATAGCAGCGTCTGCCAATTGTCCCAGAAATCGTCGGTAATGCGCCACATATTGGCGTATTTTTTATAGTGCCAGCTTTCTTCCACCACCGCCGGGCCGGGGGAAAGGCTCAATACGATGGGCCTGCCGCAGTGCTCGATGGCTCTGTGCAGCATTTCCACTTCGCGCTTCCGACCGTAGCCTCTGTGGGGATGAAAACCGGTGGAGCAAATGTCATCCACCTTGATAAAATCCACGCCCCAGGCGGCGTACAACTGCAAAATGGAGTTGTAGTAGGCCTGGCCTGCCTCGCAGTCCCGAAGGCCGTACATATCCGGATTCCACTCCGCAATGGAAGAAGGGTCGGCGGCCATATCGGCGGTTACAGTGCTGCCCAGAATGGGCAGGTGCCGCTGGGCCGCTTCCCGGGGTATGCCCCGCATGATGTGAATACCGAATTTCAGACCCAAGGCGTGAATTTTGTCCGCCAGGGGCTTGAAGCCGGCGCCACCCACGCTGGAGGGAAATTTGGCGGGGCAGGGAAGAAGGCGGCCAAAGGCATCCATTTCATTGGTGCCAAAGGGAATGTACTGGAATTTATCCCGCATGGAAGCGGTATTATGGGCGTACCACTGAATATCCACCACGATGTATTCCCAGCCGAAGGGCTTCAGGTGCTTTGCCATATATTCGGCATTTTTCAGCACATCTGCCTCGGTTACATTGGTGTCGTAGTAGTCATAGCTGTTCCAGCCCATGGGCGCACGGGGAGCGAAGCTGTTTTTGTTCATAGTGTTCCCTCCTGTTTGTTTGGCATCATTGTAGCAGAAAACAGCCCTGCTGGCAAGGGGCTTTATGCAAGGAAAAAGGACTGCCCGGAGGCAGTCCTTAATTGGTTTTTTAGGGCAGGTTCAGCTTGTTTTTCATCAGGTGGGTGGAAAGGAAATAGCCGCCGACGATGACGCCGATCATTAGGATGATCTGGAAAATGAAGGTTAGATTATTAGCTACAAAGAGATCATCCATGTTGATGGTGGATAAGGTCGTGATGCCGGCCAGGGTGGAAGTGACGGTGCTGACGGCCATGGTGGCACCGTAGTAGATACCGATGGAGGCCAGAATTTTGTGCTTTTTCGCCAGCACGCTGCCTACGGTCAGGCAGCCCATGATCAGGGAAATGATATACAGCGGCGACAGCACCACCATAATGCACATCAGCGCCAGATACAGCCCATAGCCCCGCATGGAAGCCATTTCATTCCGCAGGTCCGCAAAGCCCATACTCAGCATATCCATGATATACTGAAAGTCGGCTTCTTCCAGCCAGCTGCTGACGGTGTCGCCCATGCCGATGAGCAGCATGATGGTAAAGCAACCCAGCATAATCACGCCGGAAAGCAGCAGCCACAGCAGGATGTTGACAAAGGTGGACAGGTAAATTTCGTTTGCCTTTACCGGCAGGGTGAAGGTCAGGTAGCCTTCGTCGGTGAATTTGTTTTTATAGAAGCGGACCAGGTTGATGATCTCCACCGCTGCCATATAGCCAAACAGGGCCAGGCAGCAGAAGAAAAACATCAAATACATACCCGGTGCCACCAGGGCAATGGCCACATCGCTTTCGCTGGTTTCGATGATATGGTTGGCGCCCCACATGGCGCCGCCGCCCAGCAGCGCCACGCCCAGCGCCGCCAGGGAAAGGATCCAGAACAGCCGGGCGTTGGCCCGCCATTCATACTTTAATAGTTTCCGAAACATCTGAACACCTCCCGGAACAGTTCATCCAGGCTCTTGCCGGTGGTTTCCCGGGTTTCATCCACGGTGCCCACACGGACAATATTGCCCTGATGCACAAATACAAAATTATCCAGCACCGCTTCCACATCCGCGATCAGATGGGTGGAAATGATGACGGTGGCTTCGGGGTCATAATTGGTGATGATGGTCTGCAGGATATAGTCCCGGGCCGCCGGGTCCACACCGCCGATGGGCTCGTCCAGCAGATACAGCTTGGCCCGGCGGGACATCACCAGCACCAGCTGCACCTTTTCCTTGTTACCCTTGCTCAGAGCGCCGAAACGGGTGCCCGGGTCGATGCCCAGGTTAAAGAGCATGGCTTCCGCTCTGCGGCGGTCAAAATCGGCGTAGAAATCCTGGAAAAAGTCCAGCTGCTCCGAGATCTTTTGATTGTTCCGCAGGTAGGTGCGGTCCGGCAGGTAGGAAACCAGGCTTTTGGTTTCCGGGCCTACGGGGACGCCGCAAATTTGAATTTCGCCGCTGTCAGCGGTCAGCAGGCCTGCGGTCAGCTTCAAAAGGGTAGTTTTGCCGCTGCCGTTGGGGCCCAGCAGACCCACGATCTTGCCCTTGGGCAGGTTCAGGTAAATATCATTCAGGGCCGGCGCGCCGCCTTTTTTGTAGCGCTTGGTCACGCCGGTCACGGTCAATACATGATCCATTTTCATTCCTCCTTCTTAGGTTTCTTCAATGCGAATATCCACCCGGACGATGGGCAGTTGTTTAGCCGTTTGATAGGCCATACTACTTCGGACGGTTTGGAAAAACTTCCCGTCCTCCGGCTCGCCCCAGTGGACTTTTTTCAGCAGGCCTGTTTTGGCGCTGGGCTCGTAGAGCACGGTCAGATGCAGCTGCACATATTCGTCCGCATCCAAGAATTGGAACTGCCGTACCAGGCCGAAGTGAAACCGCTTTTCCCCGGTGAAATCGTAATTACCGGTTTCAAATAGCAGCATATCCGGTTCGCCCACGGAAATGCCGCACATTTCCTCAAAGGCGCCGATCAGCTCGTCCAGGGTCATTCCCTCTTTCACAAGCTCCTTCAATTTGCGGTAGACCACTAATTTTTGCAAAATCTCCTGGCTCTCCGCTTGCCGCCGGGCCTCTTCTTCCAGAAAAGCGGCATAATCCGGGTCGTTTTGCATCCGCTTTTGCATGGCTTCTCCAAAGGCATCCGGGCCATCCGGTCCATAAAAAGCATCCATCAATTCGTTAAATTCCGGATTATCGCTTTCGGAAAGGGATGCCTTGCGAATCCGCAGTTGCTCCACAAAGGAAAGAATCAGATCCAACAGCCAACAGGCAAGGCCGATGGCCAGGCATTTTTGACTCCAAATACCGATGAGACACAGAATCAGCCCCGGCAGGAACAGATAGAAATAGTGAAAGATAAAGTTCATTGCCATACCCAGCAGGAACATTTTTAACGGATACCTTCGCTTCATGGCGTGGGCTCCTTATCCAGTGCCAGCAGCATGGCGGCCGCTTGCTCCATACTGAGCCCCAGAGCCCGGAATTGGGCCGCGCAGGAGCGGACGATGGCATCCGTTGCCGTGTCTTTCATGGCTTGCAGCACACCTGGGTCGTCGGTGACGAATCGGCCGATGGTGCCGCAGCAGATCAGCAGCCCTTCCCGTTCCAGCTCGGCCATGGCCCGCTGCATGGTGTTTGGGTTTACCTTGGCTTCCGCCGCCAGGTCCCGCACCGGAGGGATCCGGGCGCCGGGAGCATAGGCGCCAACCAAAATCGCGCCGCGAATATGCTCCATGATCTGCTGATATACCGGCTTGTCACCGGTGAATTTCCATACCAAACATACCACCTCCATATATACTGTATTAGTATACTAACACAGTATGGCAAAAATGTCAATCCATTCCGTAAAAAACGCTTCCCTTTTTGCCGATTATGGGTTATAATCAAAGAAAAATGAAACAGGAGGACGCGTATGCACGAAAAAGCAGAGAAAATTTTCCGCAAGATCCTGCACTGGATGGAGGGCATTATCGCCGGTATTACCCTGATCGTCATGGTGTTCATGGTGTTGCAGGAGATCTACCGGATGTTTACGGTGGGTACATATTTTAACGATATCCACACCTATTTGCACAGCTTCCTGAACATTCTCGTTGGCCTGGAGTTTGTGCGAATGCTGATCGACCTGACCCCCGGCAACACCATCGAGGTGCTGATCGTGGCCCTTGCGCGGCAGGTCATTATCAACCATGAAGACCCGGTCAGCAATGTCTGCTGCGTGCTGTGCATCGCCGGTCTATTTGCTACCCGTCACTTCCTGATCCCCCGGAAGGAAGTCAACCGGGAAATGAGCGAGCTGGACCCGGAGGAGGGCGCAAAGGACACCTACCAGCCCCATTGATGCTACCTGAAAACCGCCCATCCGGGCGGTTTTTCCATAGATAAATTGCAGTTTATCGCCGCGCTTCGCGAATTAGGAATTTGGAATTAGGAGTTAGGAATTTGACCATTTTGCACCATATACCTTCTTTTGGAACATAATCATTCCTAATTCCTAATTCCTCATTTCTAATTCCTAATTGAGAGAACGATAAACGAAAATTTGGTTTCCGTCGCACAAATGTTGGGCCGCGTGCATACCATATTTTAGTCATTTTAGAATTTATGGAGGTAACACCATGAAAACATACACTGTTGCCATTTTGGGCGCTACCGGCGCCGTGGGCCAGGAAATGCTGCAGGTGCTGCAGCAGCGGGAGTTTCCCGTGGGCAAGCTGATCCCTCTGGCCAGCGCCCGTAGCACCGGCGCAACTGTTACATACAAAGGCCGGGAAATTCCGGTGGAGGAAGTCCGGGAAGAGGTTTTTGCCGGGGTGGATATCGTATTGGGCGCGGCGGAAAATGAGATCGCGCAGACCTGGGCGCCTGCGATCCGGGCGGCAGGCGCGGTGTTTGTGGATAATTCCTCGGCTTTCCGTATGGATCCGCAGGTACCCCTGGTGGTGCCGGAGGTCAACGGGGCGGATGTTTCCCATCATCAGGGCATCATTGCCAATCCCAACTGCACCACCGCCATTACCCTGACGGCGGTTGCGGCGCTGGACCGCATTTCGCCCATCCGGGCCATGGTGGTGTCTTCCTACCAGGCGGCGTCCGGCGCCGGTGTGGCCGGTATCACGGAGCTGCAGGAGCAGCTTGCGGCGCTGCAGCGAGGGGAAAAGGTGGAGCCCAAGGCCTTTGCTTATCAGCTGGCATATAATCTGATTCCCCAGATCGGCGGCCAGCAGGAGGCGGGCTATACATCGGAAGAAATGAAGCTACACTATGAGGGGCGGAAAATTCTACACCGCCCCAGCCTGAAGGTGGCGTGCACCTGCGTCCGAGTGCCGGTGATTCGATGCCACTCCGTTTCTGCCCGGGTCACCTTCGACCGGCCGGTGTCTGTGGAGCAGGCAAGGGCTGCCATCGCCGCCGCGCCAGGCTGCAAATTGGTGGATGATCTGGATAATCTGCAGTATCCCATGCCGCTGGATGCCACGGGGCAGGATCTGGTGTTTGTTGGCCGGATCCGGGACGATATTACGGACCCCAACAGCCTGCATATCTGGTGCTGCGGCGACCAGCTGCGCAAAGGTGCCGCTACCAACGCGGTGCAAATCGCGGAGTTAGTAATAGGGTAAATGGCTGTTTGCACGATTAGCGGCGTAGCCGCCTTACCTCCCTCGTTTTGAGGGAGGTGTCAGCCCGAAGGGCTGACGGAGGGAGTTTTGTACCAACATTTAGAAACTCCCCCAGTCAAAAATCCGCTCCGAAGCGCCGATTTTTGCCAGCCCCCTCAAAATGAGGGGGCCAAGGGTGCGGCGCATCATCGCAGTGTAAACAACAATTTACCGATTTAATATCAATGTTTTGACTACCACCGGCAGGGCGGTGGCGATGGGCGCGCCCACATCCAGGTAGCTGCTCTGGGACAGATGCACCCGGTCGATACAGAGAATGGGCCTGTCCTTCGGAAAGCGAAGGGCCAGGGCGTGGCCCAAAGCCTTGGCCATATCTGCCTGCAGGGCGATCAAAATAGGACTCGGCGGCCAGTTTTGGGCAATTTCCTCGGCCAATTGGAGGATTTGCCCATAATGGGCGGCATCCATGCCGGGAATGGCCAATACGCCGGGGGTATCCAGCCGGGAAAGGGCGGATATTTGGGTGACTACCGGCAGATTTTTCAAGGGAAAGGTCATATTTTGGTGGAATACGGTGCTGCCGGAAAGCTGGGCAGCGTGACACCCGGCGCCGATGACGGTGGCTCGGATGGTTTCCGTGCCCAGGCGGTAGGCGTTTTGGCACAGAAGGCTCCGGCGGATGGCCCGGCCCAGGATGGGGCCTATGTCGCCGAAGGCAAAATCGGGGTGATCATTTTGAATGCAATCCGCCACGCCGCCGGAGAAGGAAAGGACGATCTCCCCCTGGGGCGGTGTCCAAACGGGCCCTGCTTCCGCGGTCCAAAGCCTGTCCAAAAGTCCGGTTCTTTCCCGCAATCCCGCTGCCATTTCCAGAGCGGAAACCAAAGTGTCCGCCAGGGCATCCAAAGCCTCCGGCGTGGGGATATTCCCCACTTTTCCGTGAAAAATATCCGCTAAAACCGGGGAAACATAACTTATCGCCCCGGCAGAGTCCAGCTTTACAAGGCGGCCGCCCACATTCATGCAGCCGGTGGCGGTGATTTGGCCGTTTTCAATAAGAGCCAGGTTACTGGTCCCGCCGCCGATGTCCATGTGAAGTACGGTCTTGCCGGTATCGGCGGAATCGTCAACAGCCCCGGCGCCTTTGGCGGCCAGTATGCTCTCCAGGTCCGGTCCGGCGGTGGCTACCACAAAATCCCCTGCAAAATCGGAGATATTTTGCAGAACCGAGGCGGCATTCTCTTTTCGGGAGGTTTCGCCGGTGATGATAATGGCGCCGGTGTCCACATCCTCCCGTTTGATGCCGGCGTTTTCATATTCCCGGCTGACGATGCGGCGAATTTCTTCGCCATCCACCAAGTCGCCATGGAGCAGCGGCGTAAAATGGATGGGGCTTTTATAAAGAACGCGCCGTTGGGCGATCTGGATTTCCGGAACGGAAAAGACGGAAGCTTTATTTTCGATGATTAGCTCCGACAGGATCATTTGTGTGGAAGTGGTGCCCACATCCAGCCCCACGGAGCGGAGAGTTTCAGCCACGGCCCATCACCTCGTGGAGGATATTTCGGATGAGATGGGCCTCCGGCTTGACAGGGTTGGTAGCGCAGCAGGGGTCCGCCAGGGCGGCGGCGATGATGGATTCGGTTTTTGCCCGCAAAGCCTTCGGGGGAATGCCGGCGGCGGAAAGACTGTCAGGGAGATTTAGTTCCCGGCGCAGCCGCAGCAGGGTGTTTTTCAAAGCTCGCAGGGCGATGGGGTCCGCGCCGGCGCTGAGACCTATCCGCCGGGCCAGAGTCCCATAGCGGTGGAGGACTTTTTCGGCGTTGACGTCCAAAACGGCGGGCAGCAGTATGGCGTTGAGTCGGCCGTGGGGGGTGTGAAATTCGCCGCCCAGGGCGTGGGAAATGGCGTGGCACAGGCCAAGTCCCGCGGAAGAAAAGGCCATACCGGCCATGGTGGCGGCGGTATGGACCGGCAGCCGGGAAGATGTGTCGCCTGCGTAAGATTTGGGCAGATGGGTCAATGCTGCTTGCAGCGCGTCGGAAGCCAAGGCATCGGAAATTTGCCCCGCGCCGGTGGCGGCCCAGGCCTCCAGGGCGTGGGAAATGAGATCGAAGCCGGTGTCGGCGATCAATTTGGGGGGCAGGGAAGTCAGCAGATCGGCGTCCAAAATGGCCACATGGGGGCGCAGCTTTTCATCCACTAAGGGGTGCTTTACTCCGTCGTGGGTCAAAATGGCAAAGTCCGTCACCTCAGAACCGGAGCCGGAGGTGGTGGGGACGGCGATGAGCCGGATGTCCAGCTTGGAAAAATAGGTCATGGCTTTGGCGCAGTCCATAGCGCTGCCGCCGCCCAGGGCCAGAACGGTGTCTGGCTGAAAGCTTTGGACCAGGGCGGTGCCTTCCGCAGCCAGGGTCAGGCTGGGGTCGGGCGCAACCTTATGAAATACTTCCACCTTTTCCGCTCTGGAAAGGTGGGCGATATGGTTGGCAGTGCCGTTTTCAAAGAAAAATGGGTCTGTTACGATCAAAAGTCGTTGGATATGCAGCTCGGCCAGGGTTGCAAGGCTTCCCGGGCCGGAAATGAGTTTCGTTTTGCAGAAAAATCGTTCCATATCTACACCTCAGGGCTAGTGTTTCCCAAAGAAGAAAAATCATGTATGGAGAGATAAATTGTTGTTTACACTGCGATGATTCGCCGCACCCTTGGCCCCCTCGTTTTGAGGGGGCTGGCAAAAATCGGCGCTTCGGAGCCGATTTTTGACTGGGGGAGTTTCTCAATGTCGGTACAAAACTCCCTCCGTCAGCCCTTTGGGCTCACACCTCCCTCAAAACGAGGGAGGCAAGGCGGCTGCGCCGCTAATGCCGTAAACAACAATTTATCTTCCTAAAAATGAAAAAAGTTGTAGGAATTTCAAAACAAATGTGCTATCATATAGAAAAAGGAGGTGGCGCTGTGCGGATCTTAGGCATTGACCCCGGCTACGGCATTACGGGCTTCGGGCTGATCGAGTCGGACCGGGGACAAAACCGGCTTCTACAATGCGGCGCTATCACCACGCCGCCGAATACGGATTTTTCCTGGCGGCTGGAAATTATTTATAATGATATGGTGCAGCTGCTGCAGGTGGCAAAGCCGGACGCGGTGGCCATTGAGGAACTGTTTTTCGGCCAAAATGTCACCACCGGCATCGGTGTGGCCCAGGCCAGAGGCGTGGTGCTGCTGGCCATTCAGCAGGCGGGACTGCAGGTGTATTCGTACAAGCCTATGCAGGTCAAGCAGGCTTTGGTGGGCTACGGCAATGCCACCAAGCATCAGATGATGGACATGACCAAGCGGCTGTTGCACCTAAATGAAATGCCCAAGCCCGATGACGCGGCGGATGCGATTGCAATCGCGCTGTGCCATGCAAGAAGTTCTACATCTCTGCTGGCAAAAGCGACACAAGAACGGTAAATTGTTGTTTACGGGATTATTGCCGCACGCAATACAACGCAATGTCATTGCGAGGAGCCGCCCCA
The DNA here is from genome assembly GCA_045595225.1 of Faecousia sp. Taxonomy (GTDB): domain Bacteria; phylum Bacillota; class Clostridia; order Oscillospirales; family Oscillospiraceae; genus Faecousia. The sequence goes on along the minus strand of JAZOAD010000117.1, from coordinate 706 downwards.
AAGGCGGCGACGTGGCAATCTCCTGGTACCATCTTAACCACTGCACAGCGCTTCTGGAGATTTTACCAGGAGATTGCCACGCCCCTAAAGGGGCTCGCAAGGACATGGTAGGGGTGACCCAGGTGCGTCGGTTTTGCTGCTGCAAACAACAATTTATCTTACCAACAATATTGGGAGGTTTTCCTATGATCTATTATGTTTCCGGGCCGGTGACCGTTTTGGAGCCGGGGCTGGCTGTGATTGATTGCGGCGGCGTGGGTTATGGCTGCCGGGTGACGGCCTATACGGCGGCGCAGCTGAAGCTGAATCAGCCGGCGCGGCTGTATATTACCGAGTCTATCCGGGAGGATGCCTTTGATTTGTACGGCTTTATCAGCAAGGAAGAGCAGCGTTGCTATGAACTGCTGACTTCCGTCAACGGTGTTGGCCCCAAGGCGGCTGTGTCTATTTTGTCCGCAGGCCCGCAGAATTTTACGCTGGCTGTTATGACCGGGGATGAAAAGCTTCTGACCGCCGCCCAGGGCATTGGCAAAAAGATCGCCCAGCGTATTATTTTGGAGCTGAAGGACAAGATCGGCGGCAGCTCTGTGGAATTGGATTTCTCCACAGGCCCGGCGGTTGCAGCCCCGGCAGCGCAAGGTGGCAATGTGGCATTGGCAAGAGCGGCGCTGCAGGAGCTTGGCTACAGCCCCGCAGAGATTCAGAC
>JAZOAD010000116.1:0-5116 GCA_045595225.1 Faecousia sp. | reverse complement strand
TGGCCCCAGCTGTTTACTGCGCTCATCGGCGGTGCGGTAGCGCTCTTGATCACCCCTGTACTGCGTAAAGCACTACATAAGTAAGTAGCGACCGAACAAGTGCAACGCAAAACTCCGCTTTTAGAAAAAATGCAACGCTCTGCCGGTTAGTGTTGCATTGTATCAAATTGTGTAGTATATGCCATGTAAAAAACCTCTTTTGTCTACCTGACAAAAGAGGTTTTTTACAATGATATCCGTTCCTTGCGGAACGGGCGATATATCTTCGATATGATATCGTTCTGCGAGCGATGATATATGCCTTCGGCATATGAAGGAACGGATATTATAATGTTACATATCAGTATACTGAAAAGCTTTGTGGCAATATTCGCAGACTGTTAATTGCATCTTGCAAAACAGCAAAGGAGAACAGCAAATGATTGACATCAAAAAGTGGATCGACACTTTTCTGCAAGCTTTAAATGGTGTTTTTGAAAATCGTGTATGGTTTGTCGGCTTGCAAGGTAGCTACGGTCGCGGAGAAGCAACGGAATCAAGCGACATTGATATTGTTGTCATCTTGGATAAATTGTCTGTCGAGGATATCAAATCTTATAGTGCAATGCTGGATACCCTTCCCAACCGAGAACTGATTTGCGGTTTTCTTTTGGGTAAGGATGAGATTTTACATTGGAAACCATCCGATCTGTTCCAATTTTGTTATGATACTACACCGATCAAAGGGAGTCTTGATAAGGTCTTATCACTTGTGGATGAAACCGCCTTGGATCGGGCAATCAAAATTGGAGTATGCAATATCTATCACGGATGCGTTCATAATATGCTACACGAAAAGAATGAGGATATTTTGCGTGGACTGTATAAATCTGCCTCTTTTGTTGTTCAGGCAATTGCTTTTAAACAGACAAGGAAATATATGAAACATCAAAAGGATTTACTGCCTATCGTTTCGCCCGATGAGCAAGCCATTATCGAAACATTTGTTAATTATAAGAACGGCATGACAGTCGATTTTGAAAAAGCCTCACAAGTTTTGTTTGCGTGGTCAAAAGAGTGGATCACCGAGCACGAATGATATGGTGTACTTTTTGCGTTTTTTCCCTTTCTGCAAGGGTTGATTTGTACTTTTACGACTTCTCTTACAAATATAAAGGGAGAGGATTTTTCCTCTCTTTTTTATATTTCTGTAAGGCGAGGACGGACCCGAACAGATTCCATGCAGCGCATGGCGTCTTTTGTATGCAAACATCGTTTCATATTGGTGGACAAAGCAAGGCATCTTGCTCACTTTTGGCGCTTTATTCTTTGGTCATGCGGCATAAATATACGGAATATTCATACTTTTCTTCCATTTTTCTCTTGATTATTTCCAAATTCTGTGATACAATCGTTGAGGCTGTGGGCATTTCACGGCCCGTTTGTCATGCGATTTTTTCGATCATTTCCTTTTGATCGTATTATTTATTCAGAAAGGATGCGTACCTTCATGCACAAGAGAATCCTTCGGATTTTATCTTTGGCTCTGGCGGTCATGCTTCTCGTTGGCGTTCTCCCCACGTCCGTCCATGCTGCTTCGGACGATGAGGTAACGCGGATCAACACCCAGATCAAGAACCTTTATTATCAGACCCTTCGTGGCTGCGGCAAAACTTCCCTGCGCGGCTATTGCGGCACCATGGTCAACTGGCATTTGTACCTGATGGGCATCACCTCTCAGGTAAACGGCAACGACGGCAACACCCAGTATGACCACTACGCGCCCCAGGAATACACCTCCGGCGGCTATCGGGTCCGTCCCTATTCCGCCAATGATTATTCCCTGGAGGAAGCGCTGAACGCCATTACATACAACGGCACCCGGGATGTTTACAATCTGGTGGTATGCTTTGAGCGCACCAATACCTCCGCCGGCCGCCGCTACGGACACGCCCTGATGATTCAGGCTATTTTTGACGGCATCGTTTATTTCAGCGAAAGCTACAGCACCACGCTGGACGGCAAGTACTACGCCGAAGGCACCCCTATCGCCTGCACCATCGCTGATTTTGCCAGATTTTACGGTTCCTGGACGGTTTTTGAGGGTGTTCTCTACTTCGGTCTGAAAACCTACGCCGAAAGCTGCGAGTTTTTCCCCGCCTACCTCTCCGCCACCGTCACCGCCAATTCCCTCCTCTACACCGCGCCCTGCACCCCCGATGTGGACGACCGCACCTCCGCGCTGCAGACCCTGTATGCCGGCGAGCGCGTCATCGTCACCGGACTGTACCGCAACACTGAGGGCCAGTACTGGTACCAGGTGGAAGGCGCCCAGCCGGGCTATTTCCCCGCGGATAATGCGGAGGTCCTGGCTCTGCAGTATGACGACATTCAGGTTTCCAGCATCGGCGCGCCTACCGCGCTGCGTGTGGGCAAGACCTTTGACGTTAAGGCCAAGATCAAATCCAGCTACAATGAGATCACTTCTGTCCGCGCCCAGGTTTTCTCCTTCGACGAAGCGGGCAAGACCCATGTGATGAGCTCCAGCGCCGGCATTATGGGCAACAGCTACTCCCTGTCCGGCACCCGGCTGTCCAATCAGCTTTCCTTCCGCCTGCTGGAAGAAGGCAGCTATCGCTACGAGCTGGCTGTGGTAGTGGGCAACCACTACTATGCCGATGGCTGCCTGCAGACCGAATGGAAGACCATTAAGCTTTGGGTCTCCGATTTCCAGGTGGTAAGCAACACCTCCGGCAACTGCGCGGTCACCTTCGATGCCAACGGCGGCAACACTTCTCTCAACGCCATGGATATGACCATTGGCGACACCCTGGAAACCCTGCCCGAGGCCACCCGGGAAGGCTATGTCTTCGCCGGCTGGTACACTGCCGATGGTCAGCGGGTCACCGCCGGCTATGCGGTGGACGGAAAAACCACCCTCTACGCCCGCTGGACTGTTGAAACCGACATTAACGGCTGGATCATGGTGGACGGCGTATGGCATTACTATCAGGATGGCCAGCCTTTGACCGGTTTCCTGGAAGTGGACGGCATCCGCTATCACCTGGACGAAGAAGGCTGCCCGGACACCGGCGCGGTGTGGGTAGACGGCACGCTGTACTACTTCTATGCCAACGGCGCCATGAATTTCGGCTCGTTGGACAGCGCCCACTGCATGGAGTCTGATGGCAGCACCACCAGATTCACGGAAAGCGGAAAGCAATGCCTGCAGCTTTGATGACAACGCGCTTCCATCCGAAACAACAGCACACTTCATACCGCTGCCAAACACGGCAGCGGTATTTTTTCGGAATTCACATTTTCGTCACGCATTGTTTTCAATTCCGTTATTTGCTGTTCAAACCGAGGGATTATGATACTGACAGAAAGAGGGGCGGAGCAGCATCCCGCCGCTCTTCGCAGACAACAAATCCTCTTTTCTACCTCTCTTCTTTCCAAACCCCTTTTGCGGAAAATCCCTACCAAATCCGGTGGGGATTTTTCCTGTTTTGGGGTGGGACAGGCATATTACTCCCTTGCGGGGCATAGACTCCAGAAAACCGTTGGGAGGGGATTGCTTGAAAAATCATTTTTGGAAAAACTACGGTCTGCTGAGCTTGATGCTGCTGTCCGTCATCGCAGGCTGTATCCTAGGCGCTGTCTGGCCCGGCGCCACAGCGCTGAAGCCGCTGGGAACCGTTTTTATCAACCTGATGTTCTGCATCGTGGTGCCCATGGTGTTCGCCTCCATCGCCGGAGCGGTGGCCAATATGGGCAGCCGAAAACGGGCCGGAAAAATTATGGGCATCACCGTTGCGGCCTTTTTGGTAACCGGGGCCATCGCGTCGCTTTTGGCCTTCATTGTGGCAAAGATCTACCCGCCGGTGCTGCAGCCCTGGGCGGAGATCCCCGGCATGGAAATGGGCGAACACGCTTCTTTGGCAGAATTGCTGGTGAATTTCTTTACGGCGGAGGATTTTGTGGGCCTGCTGAGCCGCAAGGCCATGCTGCCGCTGATCGTATTTTCTGTTTTATTCGGTTTCGCGGTAAATATAAACGGCGGCAGCGGCTCTGTAATGGGCAAATGGCTGGATGATCTATCCCGGGTGATGCTGCGGCTGGTCAACCTGATTTCCTATTACGCTCCCCTGGCCTTTTTCGGATTTTTCGCGGATCTTGTAGCCACTTACGGGCCCCAGATCACCGCAGATTACGGCAGAGCCATGCTCTCTTACTATCCCCTCTGCGTCCTCTATCTGCTGGTGGCGTTTCCGCTGCTGGCGCTGCTTGGGGGTGGCAAACAGGGGGTGCGGCAACTGTTTCGCCGAATCGCCCGGCCCGTTATGGTATCGCTGGGCACCTGCTCCTCCATCGCCACCATTCCCACCAATATGGACGCGGCCAACAAAACCGGCATCTCCCGGGAAGTTTCTGACATTGTGCTGCCCCTGGGCGCTACCATGCATATGGACGGCTCCTGCATGGCCTGCGTGCTGAAAGTCGCTTTTCTGTACGGCGTGTTTGGGCAGGAGCTGACATGGGGCATGCTGGTGCCTGTGGTGCTGGTATCGGTGCTGTCGGCGGTGGGGACCTCCGGCGTGCCGGGCGGCGGATACATCGGGGAATATTTGGTCTGCTCCATTTTCTTCCCGGAGCAGATGGCCCTGGCCTTCCCTATTTTGGTGACCATCGGCAATCTGGTGGACCCGCCGGCCACAATGATCAACGCCACCGGCGATTACGCCATCAGTTTTGTCATCGAGCGATTCGCCTCCGGTAAGGATTGGCTGCAGAAGAAGCCGCAGAAGTAATACAGCAGAATCCGCTCCCATGGCGTCTTGCCACGGGGGCTTTTGCTGCGGTAAATTGTTGTTTGCAGCAGCAAAACCGACGCACCTGGGTCACCCCTACCATGTCTTTGCGAGCCCCTTTAGGGGCGTGGCAATCTCCTGGTAAAATCTCCAGAAGCGCTGAGCAGTGGTTAAGATGGTACCAGGAGATTGCCACGTCGCCGCCTTTTGGGCGGCTCCTCGCAATGACATTGCGTTGTATTGCGTGCGGCAATAATCCCGTAAACAACAATTTAGCTTCCCAAACAAATCTTGAATTTTTCACAAATTTTTTGTTGTGGGGTAGC
>JAZOAD010000115.1:0-6703 GCA_045595225.1 Faecousia sp. | reverse complement strand
TTCCAGGTAGGGCCTAAAAATCCTATGAAGGGCACATCGATGAAGTCCCTGGTGTCTGCTTTTTACGCCCAGTTTAGGGTGGATGCTGGGGGTTAAGGATCTCGGGCGCGCTCCAATGGCATGGAGCATACGACCCGGTTTCCGTGGAGACTTGAACCTTGTGCGACGACGGATAAAGATCCGAAAGGATTCCGATCGCGTACGAATCAAGTAAGAACCTGCAAGGCAGTGCGCAGAATCGTGTGCTGTGTGCAGTGTAGCCTGCCTTGAGTGATCATGCGGGGAAGGGAGACCAGGCAGCCGAGTGTGGTGGCCACGCACTTGCTGCTATCGCTCCCGGAAACCATGCTTGCAAAAGAGGCTAAGACTATGACTCATTCTGCCGTGGAAATCACCTAGGCTGTCCATTGGGGGAAGTAGGGGGTTACAGTACGGACTAAGTGGCAATCGGGTACATATGTTGGCAACGCATATGCGGAGAGAGTAAATGGAAACAGCCTGCGCGGTAACGGCAGGTTCTGTCCGGAGAAAATCAACCCGACCTAAGCCGTAAGATTTATCCTATTTGCTGCCGTCACTTTCATAAAATTATCCTAAAGGAGTATGCATCGTGTCTAAAGCAGACCCAGCATCACAAAATAAGGAACGAAATAAGGCCATCCGCTGGGTGGTCACCATATTTTTTGCAACCGTGTTAATTTCCGCCATCATCTCCCTGATTTCCGAGGAAGTGATGGATATCAGCGGCACATTTACCGCTTTTTTGATCCTGTTTGCCATTATTTTCATTGGCATCATTTTTGATGTGATCGGCGTGGCGGTCACATCTGCCGACGATAAGCCCTTCCATTCCATGGCGGCCCGTAAAGTCCCCGGCTCCCGGGAGGCAATTTTGCTGCTGAAAAACGCGGAGCGTGTCAGCTCCATCTGTAACGATGTGGTGGGCGATATTTGCGGCGTTGTTTCCGGCGCGGCTTCTGCTACCATCGCCGGACGCATTCTCTCTAATTTTGAATTTTCCTGGCCTCGGGTGATCACCCTGGTCATGTCTGCTTTGGTGGCAGGCCTGACCGTTGGCGGTAAGGCCATTGGCAAGAGCTTTGCTATGAATTCCAGCACTACGATCGTGCATACGGCCGGTAAAGTCATCGCCTTCTTTTACCGAATTCCCCAGGCTTTTTCCAAAAAGAAAACCAAACGATAGGTTGTGTAGCCTTTGCGTATTTTGGATATGATCCACGGCCCGGAGGATCTGCGCTCCCTGACACCGCCGCAGCAGACCCAGCTGTGTGGGGAGATCCGCCAATTTTTGGTGGAAAGCGTTGCCAAAACCGGTGGCCATCTGGCCTCCAATTTGGGCGCCGTGGAGCTTACCGTTGCCATCGAAACCGTATATAATACCCATTCCGACCGCCTGGTCTTCGACGTGGGTCACCAGTCTTATGTCCATAAGCTGCTGACCGGTCGCCAGGCGGATTTTGGCCGTTTGCGCCAGTTTGGCGGCATGGCAGGCTTCCCGAAGCCTTCGGAAAGCGACACAGACTCTTTTGTTGCCGGACATGCCTCCAGCGCCGTGTCCATTGCGCTGGGTATGGCCAGAGCCAGAACCCTTAGAAATGAAAACTACGATGTGATCGCCGTAATGGGCGATGGCGCCGCCACCGGCGGCATGGCCTATGAAGCCCTCAATGACGCTGCCGTCAGCGGGGAGAGCATGGTCATCGTTTTGAATGATAACGAAATGTCCATCGCCCCGAATGTGGGCGGCTTTGCCCAGCATTTATCCCGGCTTCGCGTAAAAGAAGGTTACCTTGGCTTTAAGCAGCGCTATCGCAACGCCCTTTCCAAAAACCAATTTGGCCGCTGGGTCTACCGTGTGACCCGCGGAGTAAAGGAATGGCTGAAAAAGCTGCTGCTGCAACCCTCGATTTTTGAAAATATGGGCCTAACCTATTTAGGGCCTGTGGATGGTCATGATCTGCAGGGGCTGATCAGTCTGCTGCGCTTGGCGAAGGATATGCGCCGTCCGGTGGTCGTTCATGTTCACACCCAGAAGGGAAAGGGCTATGCCCCGGCGGAAAAAGAACCTTCCCGATTCCACGGAATCGGAAAGTTCGACCCGGTCACCGGTGAGGCCCTGTCCGCTCCCATAAAGAGCTTTTCCGCTGCGTTCGGTGAAACCATTCTGGAGCTGGCGGAGGAGAACCCTTCTCTTTGCGCCATTACTGCCGCTATGCCGGATGGCACCGGATTGCTGGAATTTATGAAAGCCTATCCAAACCGAATTTTCGATGTGGGTATTGCGGAGGAGCACGCTGTGTCTATGGCCGGTGGCCTTGCCAAGCAGGGAATGGTGCCGGTGGTGGCGCTGTACTCCACTTTTTTGCAGCGCGGCTATGATCAAATCATGCAGGATATCGCCATGCTTAAGCTGCATGTGGTGCTGGCCATTGACCGTGCCGGATTGGTTGGCGAGGATGGGGAGACCCATCATGGTATCTATGATACCGGATTTTTGCGCCTTACGCCGGGTATGACGGTGCTTTGCCCCGCCAGCTTGCTTGAGTTGAAGGAAATGCTTCGCTGGGCAGTTAACGAATTTGACGGTCCCGTTGCCATCCGTTATCCCCGGGGTGGTGACGGCGCGTATACGCGCTCCGGATGGGATCCTGCCAACTGTGTTCAGATCTGCCGTCCGGGCAAGCAGGCAGCCATTGTTAGCTACGGTACCATGATCAACCAGGCTATGGAAGCGGCTGATGCGCTGGCGCGGAAAGAGGTGGATGTGGCAGTTCTGTCCATGAAGCGGATCTCACCGCTGCCTATCCGGGCGTTGGCTCAGGCGCTTGGGGATATTCCGTATGTTTTGGTGGTGGAGGAAGCGGCTTCCGCCGCATGTATCCACGATTCTTTAGCAAGAATTTTTCATTATAAACATCGAGTGGATGCTCTGGATCTGGGCAATGACTATGTGCCCCATGGTGATGTGCGCAGCCTTTACGCGCATTATGGGCTGGATGCCGCGTCCATTGCGAAGCATATTTTGGAGGTGCTGAAAATTGAAAATTAAAAAAAGATTGGATGTCCTCCTGACAGAGCAGCTTTACGCCGATTCCCGCTCCAAGGCCCAGGCCATTATTATGGCCGGTCAGGTCTATGTGAACGGACAGAAAGCGGACAAGCCTGGCGTATCCTATGAAGAAACCGTGCAGATCGAGGTTCGCGGTCAGACCTGTCCTTATGTCAGCCGCGGCGGCTTAAAGCTCGAAAAGGCGCTGCGTGATTTTGGCGTAGATCCCACTGGCTTCGTTTGCAGCGATTCCGGCGCTTCCACCGGCGGTTTTACGGATTGCCTGCTGCAGCAGGGCGCGAAAAAGGTATTTGCCATAGACGTTGGCTACGGCCAGCTGGATTGGAAGATCCGTTCCGATGAACGGGTGGTTGTTATGGAGCGAACCAATATCCGCTATGTGACGCCGGAGCAATTAGGCGAGCCGCTGGATCTTTCCGTCATTGATGTCAGCTTTATCGGTTTGGAGATCGTGTTGCCCACCATTAAGACCCTGCTGAAGTCCGGCGAGGGCCAGGTGCTTTGCCTAATCAAGCCCCAATTTGAGGCGGGTAAGGAAAATGTTGGAAAAAAAGGCGTTGTCCGAGATCCGATGATCCACAAGATGGTTTTAGATAATTTCGTTGCTCTTGCGGATTCTTTGGGCTTCCGGATTTTGGGCCTGACTTTCTCTCCTGTGAAGGGACCGGAGGGTAATATTGAATTTTTGGCCCATTTGACATTGTCGGATGCGTCCGGGATCAGCCCGGATACTATGCGTATTGTCCAGGATGCCCATGAAACGCTTAAGGTGTGATGCTTATGAAGAGAGTGATTTTAACCCCCAATCCTTATCGGGATAAGAATTTTAATACCGTGCGGGAGGCTATGAAAATCCTTCAGGATGCCGGCATGGAAGTGCGGCTGTGCCTGCCGTTTGAGGTGGACAGAACCTATGATCTTCCCAGAGATCTGCGATTTCATCGACTGGACCGGGAAATTCTCAATGCGGATGTGGTGATCTGCTTTGGCGGCGACGGCACAATTTTGCACATGGCGAAAATCGCCACAAAATGCGGCGTGCCTGTTTTGGGTGTGAATATCGGCACAATGGGCTTTATGGCGGAGCTGGAATCCACGGAGCTGGATCAGCTTACCCGGCTGGCCACCGGCGATTTTGAACTGGACAGCCGCGCCATGCTGGATGTTACCGTCCAGCGGGACCGTGATATTATTTTCCACGAGCTCTGCCTCAATGACGCGGTGATCACCAAGGGCGCGGTGGCCCGGATTGTACATCTGAATGTGGAATGTGACGGCGTGCAGGCAATGGAATGCGGCGGCGACGGCATTGTGATAGCCACCCCCACCGGATCTACGGCTTACAGCCTTTCCGCCGGAGGCCCCATCGTGGAGCCGGAGTCTTCCAATATTCTGATCACGCCCATCTGCGCTCATGATATGGGCAGCCGCTGCATTGTGGTGTCTGACCGCCGGGTGGTTCGTGTCAGCCTCACCAGAAATATGCGCCGCAACGCGTTCCTGTCTGTGGATGGCGGTAAGGCTCTGAAGCTCAATATGGGCGATGTGACCCAAATTCGGAAATCCAATAAGGTCACCCAGCTGATCCGGCTGAAAAACCGCAGCTTCTTTGATGTGATCCACGCAAAATTCAAAAATCCCAATGTATTTTAATCTGCGGCCATGAAAGGAGAGATGAAGCGTGCTGAGCCTGCTGCATATTGAAAATATCGCGGTCATTGAGTGCGCCGACATTTCCTTTGACCGTGGCTTTCATATCCTTACCGGTGAAACCGGCGCCGGTAAATCCATTGTGATCGATGCCATTTCCGCCGTTTTAGGCCAAAGAGCCTACCGGGATATGATCCGTACCGGCGCAAGTAAAGCTTCCGTTCGGGCAGTTTTCACGGAGGTTCCCCAGCTTTCCTGGTTTGAGGAAAACGGCGTCGAGTACGATCCAGAGATCGTCATTCAACGTGAAATTTATCTGGATGGAAAAAATGTTTGCCGTGTCAATGGCGCATTGGTAACGGTTTCCATTCTCCACAAGCTGGGAATCCAACTGATCAATATACACGGTCAGCATGATTCCGCATCGTTGTTTGATGAAGATAATCATCTGGTATTTTTGGATGCCTTTGCGGACAATGAAGTGCTTCGGGCAGATTATGGCGAGAAATTTGCCGCTGTCGCTTCCCTTCGCCGGGAAATTGACCGGAAAACCATGGACGAGGGCGAAAAGCTCCGCCGCATGGAAATGCTGAAATATCAAATTGCCGAGATCGAAAAAGCCGGGCTGGAAGCAGGGGAGGACGAAGTTCTCGAAGAACGGAGAAAGCTGCTGCAGAACGCGGAAAAACTGTCCGATGGTCTGGCTGAGGCCACTGAATGCCTGTATGGCGGCGATAATTCCGATGGCGCCGCTTCCCTGCTTTCCCAGGCTGAGCGCGCCCTGGCGAAGCTGAGCCGCTACACCGATTCCTTTACCTCTCTGCAGGATAAGGTTGCGGACCTAATGTATCAGGTGCAGGATGTCGCGGAGGAAGTCCGTGACGCCAGGAGCGAATTGAGCTACTCTGCCGACGAATTGGAACAGATCGAATCCCGGCTGGACACCATTCATAAGCTGCGCCGCAAGTACGGTGTTACCTGCGCCGATATTTTGGAATATTTGGAAAAGGCAAAGCAGGAGCTGGATGAGATCGAATTTGCCGACGATTACCTGGAGCGGCTGAAAGGGAAGCTGCAAAAGGCAGAAAAGGTGGCCTGGGACGCGGCATTTGTGTTGCGGGATAACAGAAAAGCTGCCGCGGAGAAGCTTTCTGCCCGGATCTTGACGGAATTGGCCCAGCTGGATATGCCCCGGGTGCAGTTTGTCTGTGAATTTGAAGTGTTGGAGCTTTGCGCAAACGGCGCCGATGCTGTGGCGTTCTATATGTCTGCCAATGCCGGCGAAGCGCTGAAGCCTATGAGCAAAGTGGCCTCCGGCGGTGAATTGGCCCGCATTATGCTGGCTATGAAAAATGTGCTGGCGGAAAAAGACCAGGTCAGTACCCTTATTTTCGACGAAGTGGACACCGGTGTTTCCGGCAGAGCGGCCCAGCGTGTGGCAGAAAAACTGAAGTCGGTTGCTGCACACAAGCAGGTGCTGTGCGTGACCCATTTGCCGCAGCTGGCGGCGCTTGCGGATACCCATTTGCTGATCGCCAAGGAAGAACGGCAGGGAAGAACCTACACCACCGTAACCCCTCTTGACAAGGAAGGCCGCAAAAAAGAGCTTGCCCGCATCATCGGCGGCGCCACCATTACCGAAACCACACTCAAAAGTGCGGAGGAGATGCTTTGCTTATGAAAAAAGCTTTACTGATTCTTGCTGTGATTGCCGGTGTTGCCGGAGCAGCGCTTTCTGTTGGCATGGTGATTTCTGCCGTTCAGTTCAGTGAGTGGGGCAGGGTAGTGCTATATGCTGTTACGACTGCCGTGTGCGTAGAAATGTCCGTGCTGGCAATTGGAAAGCTGAAAAATAAGGAAATATCTTGACAAATTGTACAATTTTTGCTACCATGTTTGCAACACAATGATGGGAACAAGTAAGCGGTCCCTTTTCCGCCAGAGAGCTGCCGGTTAAGTCGG
>JAZOAD010000114.1:0-2088 GCA_045595225.1 Faecousia sp. | reverse complement strand
CTGGAAAAGGGCGCCATTTCTGCCATGCGCAAAAGCGTTTCCGTTTCGTAAGGTAAATTGTTGTTTACACGATTGGCGGCGTAGCCGCCTTGCCTCCCTCGTTTTGAGGGAGGTGTTAGCCCAAAGGGCTGACGGAGGGAGTTTTGTACCGACATTCAGAAACTCCCCCAGTCAAAAATCGGCTCCGAAGCGCCGATTTTTGCCAGCCCCCTCAAAACGAGGGGGCCAAGGGTGCGGCGAATCATCGTAGTGTAAACAACAATTTACCCGAGCAAATTATTTCTTTCTTGCGGTATCGGTATACATATAGTAATCGCATTTGATCATGCCGTTGTAGAGCTTCCGCTTCTTGTCGGCGCGCTTGCCGAAATAATGCTCAAATTCCGGCTCGGAAGTGATGATATACTTTTTCCAGCCGTCAGCGTACTTTACATGGCGGCCAAAGGTCTGGTACAGCCGCTGGGCATCTTTTTGCTCGCCCATGCGCTGGCCGTAGGGGGGATTGCAGATCAAAATGCCGCTCTGGGTGGGCAGGTCCATTTTGGTGGCGTCGCCGTCTTTGAATTCGATGCAGTCGGATACGCCGGCTTTCCGAGCGTTGGCGATGGACAAGCTGACGCATTTGGGGTCGTTATCAGAGCCTAAAATCTGATATTTGCCCTTAAATTCCTTGTCCATGGCTTCGCCACGGGCATCCTGCCAGGTTTTTTCGTCCATCCAGGCAAAGTTTTCCGCGGCGAACCGGCGGCGCAGACCGGGCGCCCGGTTTTTAGCGATCAGGGCGGCTTCAATGGGGATGGTGCCGCTGCCGCAAAAGGGGTCCCATACGAAATCCCGGCCCCGGTACTTGGTCAGCATCACCATGGCGGCGGCCAGAGTTTCCCGCAAAGGCGCGTCGTTGCCCACGGCCCGGTAGCCCCGCTTGTGGAGGCCCGCGCCGGAGGTGTCCAGATACAGCGTGACACGGTCGTTCATAATGGCAAACTGAAGCTGGTATTTTTCGCCATCCTCCGGCAGCCACTGCACGCCGTATTTTTCACCCAGCCGCCGGGATGCGGCCTTTTTGATAATGGCCTGACAATCCGGAACGGACATGAGCTGGCTGTTCAGGCAATGGCCCTTCACAGGGAATTGGCCGCCCAGAGGAATAAAATCCTCCAAATTGGCCCGGTAAACACCTTGGAACAGTTCTTCAAAGGTTTTGGCCTCAAATTCTGCCAGGGTTAGCAGCACCCGTTCGCCGGTGCGCAGGCAGATATTGGCTCGCGCCAGGGCCATTTCGTCGCCGGAAAACAGCACGCGGCCGTTTTCCACCCGGACATTTTCCATGTCCAGCCGCCGCAGCTCGTCGCCGGCCAGGCCTTCCAGGCCAAACAGGGTCGGAACAGCAAATTCAAATTTAGACATAATCTCCTCCTGTTTAAGGAATGATCTTTTTTGGCTTCAAGTACCGCTCCTGCTCGGAAAAGACGCAGCCGCAGTATTTTTGGATATACATCTCAAGTTCTCTGGCCTTCTCCTGGCCGGCCTTGAAATAGGGGCGGAAATCCCGGTATTCAAATTTCACGCCGTATTCAAAAGCGGCCCGCTCCGCCACATCTCGCATCAGCTCATGATTTTGATAGGGACTGATGAAAAGCGAGGAGGTAAAGCTGTCGAACCCGCCCTCAGCGGCTTGCCTTGCGGTGTCAAAGAGTCGCATTTCGTAGCATTTGACGCAGCGACCGGAAATGTCCTCCGCCACTTCCCGAACAAAGGGACGCAGACCGTAATCGTCCCGCAGGAGCAGCGGCAGTTCGATGGCCTGGGCGTATTCCTGCAGGCAACTCCGCCGGGCCCGATACTCGGTAAAGGGGTGGATATTGGGGTTATACCAGTAGCCGGTCACCTCAAAGCCATCGGCCCGCAGAATTTCAATGGGCTGATTGGCGCAGGGCGCGCAGCAGATGTGGAGCAGTGTCTTCATAACAGTTTCCTCATATAAATTGTTGTCTACATTGGTAATAATGCGGCGGCTATTGGCCGCCGGGCGCCGCAGAAGCGGCGCTTACCCTCTCCCGGGGTAAGCGAAGCGCAGTCGGCGGTAGT
>JAZOAD010000113.1:0-10939 GCA_045595225.1 Faecousia sp. | reverse complement strand
GCTCTTACGGGTGATGCCGGGCAGGATGGAGCCGCCGGTGGGAGCGGTATACAGCTTGTGGTCGATGATGAACATCATGTTCATGGCGCCAACTTCTTCCACATACTTGTTCTGCTTGCCGTCCAGCCACAGAACCTGGTCAAAACCACGCTTGGAAGCCTCAAAGGCTGCCTTCAGAGAAGCGGAGTAGTTACCGCCGGTCTTGGCAGCGCCGGTGCCGCCCTTAACAGCGCGGACATAGCTGTCTTCGATGTGGATCTTAATGGGAGCCATGCCGTTCTTGTAGTAAGAGCCGGCGGGAGAGCAGATGATGTAGTACAGGTACTTGTGAGCGGGATGGACGCCCAGCTCAGCGCCATGGGCGATCATGGTGGGGCGCAGGTACAGAGAGGTGCCCTCACGGGTGGGAACCCAATCCTGCTCCACTTCGGCCAGCATACGCATAGCCTTCACCTGGAACTCTTCGTCCAGCTGGGGCATGACCATACGCTCGGCGGAGCGGTTCATGCGGCGGGCGTTCTCGATGGGGCGGAACATCTGGATGCCACCGTCAGCGCGGCGGTAAACCTTCAGGCCCTCGAAGATCTCCTGGCTGTAGTGCAGCACGGGAGAAGCGGGGTCGATGGCCAGAGGGCCGTAGGGCTGGATTCTTGCGTCATGCCAGCCGATACCCTCGGTGTATTCCACGATGAACATGTGGTCGCTGAAGTACTTGCCAAAGCCCAGAGTGCCTTCATCAGCAGGCTTTTCCTTGGGGGTGGTAGTCTTAATAATCTGAATATCCAGATCCAACATTACACTTTTCTCCTTTTTCTTACTTTACGCAGGCAGCGCCACGGCGCAGAGCCTCAATGTTCAGGTCGACCAGCTTGGCCTTGGGACCGGTGAACATGTGAACCAGCATTTCCTTAATGGTCTCGGTGCCCAGGTTGCCCATAGCCTCGATGTAGGCGCCCAGCATGACCATGTTGGCCACCTTGGCATTACCCAATTCATTGGCAATGTCCAGGCAGGGAACGTAGATGGCGCGAACGTCATCACGGGTCACCTTCTCGGTGATGATGGAGCTGTTGACGAAGATGGTGCCGCCCTTGACCACGGTGGGCTCGAACTTCAGCAGGCTGGGCAGATTCATAGCGATCAGCTCAGTGGGCTCCAGAACGATGGGGCAGATGATCTCGTCTTCGGAAATAACGACACAGCAGTTGGCGGTGCCGCCACGCATTTCGGGGCCGTAGGAGGGCAGCCAGGAAACATCCTTGCCTTCCTTCATACCAGCCTCTGCCAGGGTCTTGCCAATGGCCATAACGCCCTGACCGCCAAAACCGGCAACCATAATTTCATTGGTCATATTACTTTACCTCCCCGTCAACATCCTTGTAGACTCCCAGCGGGAAGTAGGGAATCATCTTTTCCTTCAGGAACTCCACGGAAGCGGCGGGAGTCTTGCCCCAGTTGGTGGGGCAGCAAGCCAGAACTTCCACGAAGGTGAAGCCCTTGCCCTCACGCTGCATCTCGAAAGCCTTGCGGATGGCCTTCTTAGCCTTGTTCAGGTTGGGAACGTCAGCGACACAGACACGCTGGGACAGGGCGCAGCCTTCCAGAGTGGCAATGATCTCGGACATACGGATGGGGCTGCCGTAATGGTCAGCCTGACGGCCCATAGGAGCGGTGGTAGCCTTCTCGCCAACCAGAGTGGTGGGAGCCATCTGACCGCCGGTCATGCCGTAAATACCGTTGTTGATGAAGATGGTGGTGATCTTCTCGCCACGCATAGCAGCGTGGATGACCTCAGCGGTACCGATAGCAGCCAGGTCGCCGTCACCCTGATAGGTGAAGACCATGGTGCCGGGCTCGGAAACGCGCTTGATGGCGGTAGCGACAGCGGGAGCGCGGCCGTGGGCAGCCTCATGCATATCGCAGTTGAAGTAGTTGTACGCGAAAACGGAGCAGCCAACAGGGGCTACGCCAACGGTGTTGCCGAGAACGCCCATTTCTTCCAGAACTTCGGCCACCAGCTTATGAACGATACCATGGGTACAGCCGGGGCAGTAATGCAGCTCGGCATCGGTCAGACCCTTGGTCTTCTGATATACAATTGCCATAATTTAATTACCTCCCGATTGCTGCTTTTGCCGCGGAAGCCACTTCAGCAGGAGTGGGGACCACACCGCCGGCCTTACCAACGAAGGTAACGGGGCGTGCGCCTTCCAGGGCGATCTTAACGTCGTCGATCATCTGACCCATGCTCAGCTCAAAGTCCACAACGGCCTTGACGCTGGGCTGAGAAGCGGTAGCCTTCAGCTGTGCGCTGGGGAAGGGCCACAGGGTGATGGGGCGGAACAGGCCGGCCTTGATGCCTTCCTTTTCCAGCAGCTTGATAGCTGCCTTGGTGATTCTGGAGGGAGTGCCGTAAGCAACGAACAGAACATCGCAGTTTTCGGTGTTCACTTCTTCCCAACGGGTCTCGTTCTCCTCCATGGCGCGATACTTGGCGGCCAGGCGCTCGTTGTGCTCAGCGCACAGGTTGGGGTCGATGTACAGGGAGTTGATGATATTGGGCTTACGCTCACCCTTGGTGCCGGTGGTAGCCCAGGTCTTTTCGGGCAGCTCGCGCTTGGGCAGCTGACGCCATTCGATGGCTTCCATCATCTGGCCGATCATGCCGTCGGCAACGATCATAACGGGGTTGCGGTACTGGTCAGCCACGTCGAAAGCCATCTGCACATAGTCAGCGGCTTCCTGAATGGTAGCGGGAGCGTAAACCAGGTGACGGTAGTCGCCGTTGCCGCCGCCGCGGGTAGCCTGATAGTAGTCGCCCTGCGCAGGCTGGATGGTGCCCAGGCCGGGGCCGCCGCGCATCATGTTAACGATAACGGCAGGCAGCTCAGCGCCGCACATATAGGTGATACCTTCCTGCTTCAGGGAAATTCCGGGAGAGGAGGAAGAGGTCATGACACGCACGCCGCAGCCGGCAGCGCCGTAGATCATGTTGATAGCAGCAACCTCAGATTCGGCCTGCAGGAAGCAGCCGCCGATCTTGGGCAGGTGCAGGGACAGATATTCGGGAATCTCATTCTGGGGGGTAATGGGATAACCGAAGAAGTATTTACAGCCGGCACGAATGGCGGCTTCGGCAATGGCCTCATTGCCTTTCCAAAGTTCTTTCTCCATGTGTCCTCCTTAGTCGCGTTCGACAGTGATGATGGAATCGGGGCAGATCTTAGCGCAGCTGGCGCAGCCTACACACTTTTCCATGTCTTCGGGCTTTACTGTTGCGGGGTGATAGCCCTTGCGGTTGGTTGCATCATCCATGACGATGATGTTTTTGGGACAGACCAGAGCGCACAGCTCGCAACCCTTACATCTGTCCTGCTGGAATGTTACTTTTCCGGCCATGTTGGTTATTCCTCCTCATAGAATATGATTTCCCAAGGTTTTCTCATATAGATATTCATCGGCAGCACAGGCTCATGGAGCTGATCTTTGACCGTTTCCACAAACTTTTTCTGCACTGCATGGTGAACAACGGGAAGGCCTGTCCGCTGGGACAGGGCTTGCGCAAGGCGTGCGCCTTTGATGATTTCCTCCGGGGTGGTTTCCGCGCAGAGGTGGGTGTTATTGACGATGCCGGTGACCTTCAAATGGCACTCCGCCTCGATGCCCCGCATATACTGCAGCGCGCAATCCACATCCCTGGTTTCGGGGCGGTTGGCGTTGAGCACAAACAGCAGGTCATACTCGTCTTCATGGATCTGGTGGGCAAACCGGGCCAGCACTCTGGCGCCGATGGGGTCGCCGCCGATGTCCAAAACACCGTTCCATTTTTTGTCCTGGAACACAGACATGACCGCAGGATTCAGAGCGGGAATATCCGCTACGCCGCCGCAGGAGGTGACGATCACCTTCACGCCGGCATCCTCCAGCATTTTCGTCTGCTCATAGGACCGGAAATAGGGGTTGACGATATCCAGGTCCGCCAACACCACATTTTCCATTCTTTCGGCCATATCCATGGCAAGGTTGACGGCGTATTCCGTCTTGCCGCTGCCGTAGTGGCCGGTGATAATTTGCATTCTTTTCATATCAGTACACTTTCGCGGTTTCCTTGCCGGTCAGCACCCGCATCGCTCCCTGGGCCAAAGCCAGCATCTCATCCTCACCGGGATAGATGTGGACGGGAGCCAGGAAGCCCACATATTCTTCAATCCAGCCCATCAGGACCTTATCGTAAGCAAAGCCGCCGGTCAGCAGGATGGCATCCACCTGGCCCTTCAAAGGCGCGGCCAGGGCGGAAATTTCCTTGGCGACCTGGTAGGCCATGGCCTTATAGGCCAGCTCCGCCTTCTTGTCGCCCTCGGCGATACGGCGGGAGATCTCGCGACCGTCATTGGTGCCGGTGTGACCCACCAAGCCGGACTTCATGCACAGCTCATGGCGGATCTGCTCATAGGTGGTGCCCCACTTGCCGGACAGCGTGGCCTTGACCACATCCAGCGCAACCAGGCCGCCACAACGCTCGCCGGTGAAGGCGCCTTCACCTTCCAGGCCGTTGTTGACGTCGATGACCTTGCCCTTGCAATGGCAGCCCACAGAGGTGCCGCCGCCCATATGGGCAACGATCAGGTTCAGGCTGTCGTAAGGACGGCCGGTTTCTTCCGCGAAACGCTTAGCGATGGCCTTCTGGTTCAGCGCATGGAACAGCGCGCGGCGGGGATAATCGGGATGACCGCCCACCCGGGCCAGCTCAGAGGTTTCCAGTACCACAGGGGGATCCACCACGTAAGCAGGCTTGCCCAGCTCGCCGCCGATCTCGTTGGCCAAAATACCGCCCAGGTTGCACACATGGTAGCCATACTGGCAGGAGTGCAGATCCTTAAGCATATTGTCGTTGACGATATAGGTGCCGCCTTCGATGCCGCGCATCAGGCCGCCACGGCCCACGATGGCATCCAGGCCATTCAGATCCACGCCCTGTTCCTTCAGGTAGGACAGAATAACGCCCTTGCGGAAAGCCGCGTTTTCCTCCATATTATGGATGCTGGCCATTTCCTCGTTGGTATGGCGGAAGGTTTGGGTCATCACTTCCTTGTCACCCTCGTAAATGGCGACCTTGGTGGAAGTGGAGCCAAAATTCATGGCTAATACTTTGTAATCCATATAATCTCCTTATTATTTGTTGGCAGATGCGATCTTCAGCGCCAAAGCGATGGAATTGAGCTTGGTCTCGTCGGAGTCAGCGCGGCTGGTCAGCACCACGGGAGCCTTGGCGCCCACGATGACGCCGGCATTCTTGGCCCGGGCCATGAACACCATGGACTTGTAGAACACGTTGCCAACTTCGATAGCGGGCACCAGCAGAATATCCGCATGGCCGGCATTGGGATCGGTAATGCCCTTGTGATGGGCAGCCTCCACGGAAATGGCATTGTCCAGCGCCAGAGGTCCAATGACGGTGCAGCCTTCGATCTCGCCGTTTCGGTTTGCCTCCACCAAAGCGGCGGCGTCCAGGGTAGCCTGCATCTTGGGGTTGACCTTTTCCACAGCGCACAGGCAGGCGGCGATGGGATTTTCGTTGCCCAGCGCATGGGCAACCTGCACGGTGTTGCGCAGGATATGCTTCTTGGTTTCCAGGTCGGGAGCGATATTCATAGCCGCGTCGGACAGGTAGAACAGCCGATCGAAGCCGGGAACCTCAAACACAGCCACATGGGACAATACAGGGCTCATGCGCAGGCCGATCTCCTTGTCGAGGACAGCCTTCAAAATCACGGAAGTATCCACGATGCCCTTCATAACCACATCGGCTTCCTTGTCCCGCACCAGCTTGACAGCCTTGCGGCAGGCTTCCACCTTGTCAGCCTCGTGGACGATCTCATAATCCTCCAGGGAAATATTCAGTTTTTCGGCGATGGCGCGGATCTCGCCCTCGTCACCCACCAAAATAGCAGATGCAATGCCCAGCCGCGCGGCAGCGTCTACCGCCAGCAATACTTCCGCATCCTGCGCCACAGCCACGGCCAGCTTGCTGCGGCCCTGCTCGCCCAAGGAATTACGGAGTGTTTCCAGAGATCGGATCATAACATTTTCTCCTTTGCATTGTGTGTTCTGTCAAAAAACCGACAGGCCGCAAAGACCCATCTTGTGAAAATACTATAGCATTCTTATGATATGACGAAAACCGTAGAAAGTCAATGCACATTTATCACAAAACGGCAGAATAATTTTGTATATTCTCCAAAAGAGCCAAAACTGTCCACCTTCGGCAGACACCCCGCTTCGTATAAAAAGCCGGAAGGGTCTCCCCTTCCGGCTATACGATAAAAAGATGCCAAATTGAAATTGCCGCAAACATCACATAGCAAATACCAAACTAGTTCATGGCCGAAGGGAAACAAAGTCGTAAATTATCCCTCAATTCCATACAATTAGTGCCCTCACCACTTAATTTAGGGTTCCATTTTATCCAAATCGCCGGTGCTGTTCCACTTTTTGTTTGCTTCAATTATGATTTCACAGTTGTTCAAGTTGACCTTTTCCCATTCTGCCGCACTGCCAGCATAGTACATAGTAGTAAGTCTATAACATCCATCAAACGCATATGTATCAATTTCCTTCAAAGTGGTCGGAAGCGCAATCTTCGTAAGCGCCTGCCAGTTACAAAAGGCGCCTTCACCAATAACTTCTATGCCTTCCGGAATAAACAGCGTCGACTGTTCAAACCCGGTAGAAAAGAAACAGTATGCCGACAGTTCTTTCAATCCGCTCGAAATCTTCAGATATTTTACATTTTGCACGCCGCAGAACGCAAACTCCCCAATTTTGGTTAAGGTATCCGGCAGAATAATATTTTCAATCTGCGTGTAAGCAAATGCTTGATAGGCAATTTCCTCTATGCCATCGTGGAAAACACATTCTTTTAGATACTGACATCCCTCAAAAGCGCTTTCTTCAATCACCTTTACAGAAGCAGGGATTTCGACACTACTAATATTATAGCAATAATAGAACGCCTGCTTTCCAATTCTTTCTACCTTATCATGGATTTCAATATCCAACAGGTTATCGCAACCATAGCACAGGCCGACAGGCACAGACAAAACCTTCTCAGGAATCTCGATACTGGTCAGCTCCGAGGAACAGAAAGCATATTCTCCAATGGTTTCCAATGTGTCAGGGAACGATATCTGATATAAGTTATAGCACCAAGCAAACGCATAATTACCAATGTGTGTTAGTCCCGATGGTACATTGATCACATAAAAACCACAGCTATAGAATGCGTAATCTCCTATACTTGTCACCGTTTCCGGAATATGAATGGCTAAAGCATTATTATATGCAAATGCTTCCTCATCAATCCCTACAACGGTATACTCGCCATCAATTTTATCCGGTATCCAGAGATAAGTCTCGTTGCCTACATAGGAACGAATGATAGCTGTCTTATCTTCCTCATTTAAGGTATACCGAAAATCAGAATCATCCGGTGTTACATAAGGAATTGCTGGAATTTCTTCTTCACGCAGGAAATATGCTGTATCTGGGTAAAATGTTGCTCCATCTGTAATCCAAATGTCATTCGCTCCGAAGCAAAGCTGATAAGTATCCTGACTGCCGCTGGGATTTGGAATTCGCAGCGTTAGCTTAACTGTACCGTCGGGATTAGTATACTCCACCATTTGGTCGACAAGGACGCCTCCCTCCTTGGGCCAATTTATCAGTATATTCATGGTTTCAGCCGTCATCTCGGAAATTACTATCTCCACATTTTCAAATTCATTCTGCGAGAAGAATTGGTTATTGTAATATCTCGTGCTCCAAGATCCTTCAATATCCCAATCGTAGACAGCAGGCATCTCTTCTTGGTCTGTATTTTCCCAAGCAAGTTCATAGGGATCAAATTCAAAGGTAACCACGTTTTTCTCAGTTTTCGTATAGTTTTTATAATGTTCTACATTCTGAAGCGTAGCAATATATCTTCCATTCTCTAAATTCTCCTGGTATTCAACCAACTCCCATCCTTCAAATTCATCCATCTCCTTGCTGGTAGGCGCAGCTTTAGGGAGAACCATGTGTCCGTACGATTCATCAACGCCAACACCAACAGTGGTCACATCCATATAAGAATCATAGAAATATTGAACATACATTTGTGTCGTGGCAGTAGCCTTTTCATTTTCCGCCGACACATCAAAAATAAAGGTCAACTGGTCTCCATTTTCATTTAGTATACGTTCGGCAACCGTGGCAGAAACAATATCATAGCTTTGTCCTAAGATATACAACCGACTCGCGGTAATATTTGCAACAGCCTCATCGTCACTAATGTCCAAAGGATTGTGCGTTGTTGTAGGTTGTGTAGTCGGATCAGGTGTGGCCGAATTTGTAGATGATGATGCTCCGTTTTCATTAGTAGACGCTGTGGTTGTATGTTCTTCCCCACAACCAAACAATGCAACTATTAGTAGAATCAAAAGCGCAAGCAAAAAAACTCTTTTCATTTTTTCTCATCCTTTCCAACTTAGTATCATGAGCACAAGTGTTCTTACACGCAAAAGCAGCGCATTATCTCTCTTGTAAGAGAATAAATCATACCTTTGTATATAATTTCAATATACCATATTTTACAGAAATGTCAAGCAATGCACATATTGCGCGAACAACCGTTGTTGTCCGGAGGGCATCGTTTGCGCTACAGTTGCCAATGCCAACGTGTATCTACTTTGTTTTTTCAGAATCATGCGCAATTAAATAAGCCGGAAGGGTCTCCCCTTCCGGCTTTTGACAGCAAACAGCTTACTTATTCTTCTTAGCGTTGCGGATGGCCAGGATGCGGTTCATTTCGTTGTACACGATCATGTAACCTTCGTCCACGCCCATGCCGGGCTTGGCCAGGATCTGCACAGGCTGAGTAGCCATAGCGCAATGGACGCAAACCTGGGCGCTGCGGTCAGTTTCGTTGCAGGTACCGCCCTGGTAAGCGCCGATACCCTTTTCCTTGCAGTACAGAACAGCCTCGATGGTGTTGTTGATGCCGCCCAGGTCAGGGGTCTTGATCTGCACCATGTGGCCGGCCTTGTTGTCAGCGAACAGCTTGATGTCTTCCAGCGTATTGCACCACTCGTCAGCCACCAGCTCCACATCGCAGCCGCGGCGATCCAGCTCGGCGGTCAGGCCGGCCAGCGCGGTCATCTGAGTCTCACGGTCGCAGTCGCAGTCCATGGGGCCTTCGATGCGCAGCTTGAAGGGCTTGGCAATACGGCCCAGCTCCTCGATGTAATCGGCCATAGCGGTGTAGTTGTTGTTGCCGAAAATGGCGCCGATGGTGCCGTACACGTCAATGTGGAACACGGGCAGATAGTTTTCATTGGTGCGGTTGGCCAGGATGCGGTCCCGGAGCCAAGCCACATACTCAGCCAGCTTTTCGCCGTTACGGCCCAGCTTGTCTTCCACATTGTTGATCAGCGCGTGGGGCAGAACCTGCGCGCCCTTGATGATCATCTTGTCAGCGCCGTTGTAACGGTCGTCACCGGACTGGGTGAAGATGTCGATGGGAGTCTCAGACACGGTGCAGCCGTACTCATCGGCCACAACTTCGCACATCAGACGGCCGGTGGCCTTGGCAACAGCATCCAGGATAGCCTGGCTCATACCGTAGCGGATGGCGGTATGCAGACGCTTGCCTTCCACCTGGATGGCTTCCATCATGGCGCACAGGCCGCGGAAGTCATTGGCTTCCTTGCCCACCAGCTGGGGCTTGATATACTTGTCGATGATCGGAATAAAGTCCTTAGCCAGGAACAGGGGATCGCGTCCGCCAGCGCCAGAGTACTGAACAGCGGCGCAGTCGCCCATGGCGATCTGGCCGTCTTCCAGGATCAGCATAACGGAAATGGACTCACCGGCCTGACGGACGGAGGTGAAGCCTTCGGTCACGGGAGCGCCCACATAGAACACGCCGTCATGGCCCGCGCCGCCCTTGATGGCTCTCTGGTCATCGAAATAGAAACCGGTACGGCCGCCGGAGCAAACAACATCAATAATTTTCATGTCAAAAAATCTCCTACAATTCTAATTTGTAATTTGTAATTTTGAATTGTGAATTAATACTTGGGGCGACCAACCAGGCGGCCCTTGCCGATGGCGTAAACGTCGTCGACGACCATCTGGAAGGAAGCCTTGCGGTTCTCGGCCTTGGCACGCTCTTCGATCTTGGAGGCGTGGAAGTCGATCAGATCCTTGTTGAAGGGCAGGTTGCCAACATTCAGGATACGGATGGCACCGTCGTTGTCACGGCAGGGCAGCATCAGGCCCGCATTGGCGCGGCAGGGAGCGAAGGGAACGTCCAGAACACCGGCCTGGACAGCACGGCAGACGCCCACGGCGATGTCGCCGTTGCCCAACTCGAAGCACTTGTCGACGATGCAGCGGGTCTCCTGGCGGATGATCTCCTTCTCCTGCTCCACCTTGTCGGACTGGAGCACCTGGTCGGAGAGCATGTTCACCACCTGCTTGGTGCAGCGCAGACCCTCGGCGTTGGCTTCCATGGTGGGAATACCCACTGCCTCGTGGGGGGTCTTGACGATGACCTTGGTGGCTTTGCTCAGTGCGGCAATGAGAGAACCGGTGGAGATAACGCCGAATGCCTTGGCTTCGTCGGCGGGGAAGCCGCCCATCCACTGGTGCAAAACGGTGGTGACTACCACATCGTCATAGCCGTACTTGTGCAGGTACTCATCAGTCAACTCTTCCAGGGTGCGGATGGCGGCCACATCCTGCCGCAGGTTGCCGCACTGGCCGTAGCCTACAGTAATGCTCTTAACGCCCTGCTCCGCAGCCAGAAGTGCCTCGATGATGGCGGCGGCGTGGGAGATACAGGGAGGAACCAGTGTACCGGTGAGGGGGCCATAGGGCTCACGGTTGATGGAAACGCCCA
>JAZOAD010000112.1:0-13379 GCA_045595225.1 Faecousia sp. | reverse complement strand
CAAAAAGAAATGTACAACTTGATCCTTTTTTTCTGAACTGACTTTATCATAACCAATCAGCGACAAATTTTCAAGCGATACTTCATCTTTGTGTATTAAGGGGATTTCGAATGTACCAGTCCTTTCAAATTGATTTCTAAGCAATAATGGGTTCGTGCGGAATTCTTCGCTTGTCAAAGAAATGACCTCCTTTGATAATTTATCAAGTCAATTCTACACAAAGCGTGCGCAAAAGTCCGTCGAATTGCGGTGGTAATAAATCAAGGAGCACAGAAAGCTGTACTCCTCGATAAACATCCCTATTCGTAGCCGCCCTTGGGCGGCCGCTTGCATTATTTCATAACTGCGCAGGTTTCGATGCCGTAGTAGCGGAAGCACTCCACGGCATTTTGATCTATTTTTTCGCCACAAACCAAAATCGGCACCGCGGGCGGACAGCCCACCGTAGCGGCGGCAAGCACCCGGCCCACACTCTCCCCCACCGGCACATTCTCCCAGGGGGACAGCAGCGCCTGACGAATGGCGCAAATCCGCTCCGGCCGGGAAGCCACCGGCGGTTTTTCCCCCACAGGCGCAAGAGGCGCGATGGCTTTCAGCCCGTTTTCCAGCCGGGAAAGGGATAAGCTATCCATTTCCGGCGTGGGCATCAGCACCAAGTAGTCCGGATCAGCAAACTCGCACTCAATTTCCTGCTGCCGCAGCAGATCCGCCAGCTGTGCGCCGGTATAGCCATAGGCCTTGGCATGGATGGTCAGCTTCATAGGCTCGTCACCCATAAAGCGATAGCCGGGAAGTCCGGCGCGGATCCTCTCCAGCGCCGCCACAAATTCCTGCAGTTTCTCCCCATAGCCCTCCGCCAGGTAACGGTTGGCAGCATCCAAGCTCTGCAAAATCAGATAGCTGGGGCTGGTGGAGCCAAACAGCGCCAGGGCATTTTTGGCATATTCCGCCAACGCCGCATCCCGCACATGCAAGTACGCGCCGCCGGTCAACACCGGCAGGGTCTTATGGGCAGAATCGCAGCAAAGATCCGCCCCCAGATCCATGGGGTGCAGGCTGGGCCGCAAAAAGCGCAGATAGGCGCCATGAGCATTGTCCACCAACAGCAGAATGCCCCTGCGGCGGCAAACCGCCGAAATGGCGGCCACATCCACCATATTGCCCAGATAGTCCGGGCTGGTAAGATAAAGAGCTGTCACATCCTCACCCAAAGCCTCTGCATCGGATGCCGTAATGGGGCAGGAAAGGTAGCTTTCCCGGGCTGTGGGATAAACCCAGGTCACATCCACATCCAGCAGGCCCACAGCGGACAGGAAGGTCTTGTGGGCGTTCCTGCCGGCGGCGATCAGCGGCCGTTTTCCCTGCTGCTTGGCGCTGACCATGGCCAGATACACCATGGCCCGAACGCACTGGGAAGAACCCTCGGTAGAATAGAAGGTGGGGCATCCGAACAACTGGGAGGCATTGCGCTCGCTTTGGGCAATGATGCCGTCCGCCTCGTACAGGCTGTCCGCGCCGGCTATTTCCGTAATATCCAGCCGCTCCGGCTCACCCAGGCCCTTATGGCCAGGCATATGCAGCCGCAATGTGTCGCTATCGGCGTACCGACGGACAAAATCACAAATGGGGGTATCCATTACTGCTCTCCCAGAGTTTTGGCCGCTTCCAGCATGATGGCGCACTCCATCCGCTTTTTGAACAGCTCGCAGCCGTTTTTGTATACGCCAGTGATGGCGCCGGTGGCATGATAGGCATTGGCCGCGCAGCCGCCGGAGCAATAGAGCCGCGCCCAGCAATCCCGGCATTCCTCCCGGGAGTAGACATTGCAGGCAGCGAACTGGCTCTGGATCTCATGGTTATCCACACCGTTCCATACATCACCCAGCTTGAATTTCTCTTCGCCCACGAACTGGTGGCAGGGGTACAGGTCACCCCAGGGCGTGACCGCCATATACTCGGTGCCGCTGCCGCAGCCGGAAACACGCTTGTAGATGCAGGGGCCACCCTTCAGGTCGATCATGTAATGGTAGAAGGTAAAGGGTCTGCCCTCTTTGTGTCGCCGGAGCATCAGCTCCGCCAGCTTCTCATATTGCTCCATGACCACAGGCATATCTTCCTCAGTCAGCGCGGAGGGATCACCGGGAGCGCAGACCACCGGCTCCATGCTCAGTTCGGTGAAGCCCAGGCGCAGCATTTCCTCGATATCCTTCAAAAAATCGGGATTGGCATGGGTAAAGGTGCCGCGCATATAGTAATTTTTGCCTTCTCTGGCCTCCACTAATCTTTGGAACTTGGGTACGATCTGTTCCCAACTGCCACGGCCCGCATAGTCCACCCGGAAACGGTCGTGGATCTCTTTGCGACCATCCAGGCTCAGCACCACATTGCTGCACTCTTTGTTTGCAAAGTCAATGACATCGTCATCAATCAGCATGCCGTTGGTGGTCAGGGTAAAGCGGAAATTTTTCCCCTTTTCTTTTTCAATGGACCGGGCATAGGCCACCAGATCCTTCACCACCTGCATATTCAGCAGCGGCTCGCCGCCAAAGAAATCCACTTCCAGATTTCGACGGCCGGCAGAATTTTCCACCAAAAAATCCAGGGCCTGCTTGCCCACTTCAAAGCTCATGACCGCCCGGTCGCCATGGTACTTGCCCTGGCTGGCAAAGCAGTAGGAGCAGTTTAAATTGCAGGTGTGGGCCACATGCATACACAGCGCCTTTACAACGCCGGATGTACGCTGCTTCAGGGTGTCCGCAATGGGCTCAAAGGTATCGGGCGCGAACAGCTTACCGGCTTCCTTCAGCTGCCGGATCTGCCGGCAGCATTCAGCGATCTCCCCGGCGGTTACATCCTCCCGATCCGGGTATTTTTCCAAAATGGCGGCGGTGATGGTTTCCAAAGAATTGCCTTCGTACATACCAATGATATCGTAAGCAACCTCGTCCACCACATGCACAGAGCCGGAGCAAATATCCAGCACAATATGCATGCCGCCCAGTTTATAACAATGAATCATAGTCTTTCCTCCATAAAAAATGCCGCCCGAGGGCGGCATTTTTAGCAAGTAGAATTACTTATCCTGCTTGTTCTCGCACTGCTGATTGGCAATACCGCAGCTGGTCTTGCAGGCGGACTGGCAGGAAGTCTGGCACTCGCCGCAGCCACCCTTGGTGGTGCACAGGTTCTTGGTTTCCAGGGTCTGAATTTTCATGAGAGTTTCCTCCGTTTATTAAAGATTTGCTTTATAGTAGCACATTTTTCCCTATTAGTCAACCACAATGGCAAAAAAGACTTTTTGCTTTCCGAGAAATTGACAGAAAGCGGAAAAAGTGGTATAGTATTTCTGTTGCGATATTTACGCAAGGAGGAAAGACGTTATGAAGAAAACCTTTATTCGCATCATCTCCCTTTTGCTGCTGGTAGGTATGCTGACCGGCCTGGCAGCCTGTGGCGGCGGTGACACCACCGGCACCACCGGTTCTACCTCCACCACCGCGCCCACACAGCCCACAGAAACCACCCAGCCCAAGCAGGAAGGCTACAACCGGCTGACCATTTACTGGAGCTTCAGCGGCGACGCTTCCACCGCTGGCTTCTGGATCTGGCCCGAAGGCGGCGAAGGCGCCGGCTACACAGTTACCCCCTGTGAATTTGGCGTTGTCTGCACAGTCGAAATCAAGGATACCATTAGCCGCGTAGGCTTCATCGCCTGCTATGACTGCACCAACTTAAGCGGCTCCGGCTGGATCGGCGGCACCAAGGACTGGGCCGACGACCGCTATGTGGACATGAACGGCGATGTTACTATTTATCTGAAGCAAGGAGACGGTATGATTTATTATAGCGAAGAGGAAGCAGGTGCCGCCGCAAATGTGATCAATTTCGCGGAAATGACTTCCTTCACCACCATTAAGTACAATCTGCCCGCAGCTACCCGCATCGAAAATCTCTCCGATATTCGGGTCTACAAGGACGGCGTTCCCGTGGAAGTGGTTTCTTCCAGCACTTTGGGCAACAAGGTCAACCATGGCGAGGTCACCCTGGCAGAAAAGCTGGACCTGTGCGCCACCTACACCCTGGAGATCGAAGGCTTCGATGCCAAAACAGTTGTTCCTACCAGAATTTTCGACTGTGAGGAATTCATTACCAACTATACCTATGACGGCGACGATCTGGGCGCCGTGATCAACGCGGACGGCTCCACCACTTTCAAGCTGTGGGCGCCCACCGCTTCCAAGGTCGTGCTGAATCTGTTCACCGCCGGCAACGGTGTCAGCGCCTATGCCAATTTGGATATGACAAAGGCCGACCGGGGTATTTGGGAGCTGACCGTTCCCGAAACCGGCCACGGCACCTACTACACCTACTCTGTCACCACTGCCCAGGGCACCCAGCAGGCTGTGGACCCCTACGCAAAGGCCTGTGGTGTCAACGGTCAGCGTGGCATGGTCATTGACCTGGACTCCACCGACCCTGCCGATTGGCTCAATGACAGCGTGGTGACTCTGGAAAAGTATTCCGATGCCACCATTTGGGAAGTCCATGTCCGTGACTTCTCCAACACCATTTCCTCTTCCCGTTATCAGGGCAAGTACCTGGCTTTCACCGAGCACGGACTGACCAACAACAGCGGTATGTCCGTTGGCGTTGACTATCTGCTGAATCTGGGTATCTCCCACATCCACCTGCTGCCCGTTTACGACTACGCCAGCGTCAATGAGGAAAATCCCAGCTTCAACTGGGGCTACGATCCTCAGAACTACAACTGCCTGGAAGGTAGCTACTCCACCGACCCCTACAACGGCCAGGTCCGTATCATCGAATTCAAGCAGATGATCCAGTCCCTGCACAACGACGGCCTGGGTGTGATTATGGACGTAGTGTACAACCATACCTATGATGCCAACTCCAACCTGAACAAGGTGGTTCCCTACTACTATTACCGCTACACTTCCTCCGGCGCCAACACCAGCGCCTCCGGCTGCGGCAACGACACCGCTTCCGAGCGTTATATGTACCGCAAGTATATGGTGGACTCTGTTTCCTTCCTGGCCTCCGAGTACCATCTGGACGGCTTCCGTTTCGACCTGATGGGTCTGCACGATGTGGAAACCATGCAGGCCATTGAGCAGGCTGTGCACGCCATCAACCCCAACGCCATCATCTACGGCGAAGCATGGGATATGGCCGACTCCACCACCAGCGCCACCATGATGACCCAGCGCAACGCCCACCTGGTCACCGCCACCGAAGGCGCCGCAGGCGCTGTGGCAGTCTTCAGCGACACCCTGCGCGACGGCTTGAAGGGCAGCGTGTGGCATGCCATTCCCCACGGTTATATCAACGGCAATTACACCGGCAACACTACCGCTGTCAAGTTTGGCATCTCCGGCGCTTCCATCTCCGGCAGCGGCTGGACCGTCACCGACGCCAATGTGATCAACTACATGAGCTGCCACGACAATATGACCTTGTGGGATATTCTGGAACTGTCCTGCCCCGAGCTGTCCGTAGAGGAGCGGGTGGCCAGAAACCGTTTGGGCATCGGCATCGTCATGACCGCCCAGGGCGTGCCCTTCTGGCAGGCCGGCGAAGAGATGCTGCGCACCAAGGACGGCAACCACAACTCCTACAACGCCAGCGATGCCATCAACAACATCAACTGGGAAGTGCTGACCGCCAGCTCCCATGAGTATGCCACCATGCTCTACTACAAGGGCCTCATCCAGATGCGGAACGCCTACAGCATCTTCCGCTCCACCGGCAGCGATGTGACGGTTTCCTTCGAAGCTCTGCCCGGCGGCGGCTTGGCCGTTACCTATCAGGGCAGCGACGGCAGCCAGGCCATCGTGCTGATCAACCCCACCGAAACCGCCGACACCTACACCCTCAGCGGTGATTGGAATCTGGTGGCCACCGGCACCCAGGCCGGCAGCGATGTGATCGCCACCGAAAGCGGCAGCGTAACCGTGGAAGCTTTCAGCATCCGGGTTTACGTGAAATAATCATCCCCAATCAAAAAGTGCCTGCCACAATGCGTGGCAGGCATTTTCTCTTAGATAAAGAATTTTCTTTCCATCATTTCCCTGGCCGGGCGGCAAACGCCCAGGAAAATCAAAAAGCCACCTATCAGCGTCAGCACCGCCAAAGGATAAATAGACCAGCCGGAAAACCGGGAAACGGAAAAAGTCACATTCAGCAAACATTCCGTCAGCAACATAAATCCGCCCAAGGCAATGGCCGCGCCACCGGCGATAAACAATCTGCCCCGTCGAATATAGCGCAGCAGCGTGGCTGTGGCTGTCACGATCAAGCCGATGCCCCCGGCAACCGGAAACGCGAAACTGAGAAACCAGCGCCCACCGGTGGCAAGGCAAATATACAGCAAGTACAAAATTGCCGCGGCGAAGCTGCAGGGCACAAAAACAGCGGGATTGGGACGCCGGAACCAGGCCGGAAGGATCAGCGCCACATACCCTACCGCCATGCCGCCCAAAATAAAGCCGGACCAGGTAATGCGGCCGGTGATCTGCTGATCGCATAGTGTCACGATCAACCCCGACAGCGCCACCAGGGCTGTCAGCAACCCCTGCAGCGCCAGACTTTTCCCAGGCTGCGCCGGGATCTTCCCAGCAGGGTACAAGGGTTTTTCCTCCGGCTGCCGCAGATCCGGATGGTACACAACGGTGCCGCATAAAGGGCAGCTTTTTTCCGTATCCGCCAGCTTTACGCCGCATTGAATACAATACATGGGTTATCTCCTTTCGTTGCTTTCCACCGTGGCATTTAGCCCCAGCTGCTGCAATGCCCGATGAAAATGGTATTCCAGCCGGGATTGCCGGATATTTCGGATAAAATTCACATACATAGTGTCGCCATAGGACAGCACGCCGCAGTTATAGGGGGCCGATGCCTGGACGCCCAAAATAAAATCCATCCGCCGCACATAGTGCGCCATGGCCTCCGGCAGCTTCACCTGGCCCAAATTAGACATGCTGAGACAGGACTTGGTTTCGCCCACCGCGTCGAAAATCGCCTTCATCACCGCGTTTTTAATAAACAGCGGCAAAATCCGCACCAGCAGCAGCCGCTCAGAGCTGACATTGGTGGCGATTTTCATGCTCATCTGCTTGGCATTCACTTCCGCGCCCATTTTCGACTGGATCACCTTGCAGATCTCCTGAAAGCTATAGTCGCCCAGCTTGGGCAGCAGCTCCGGTGTGGTGTACATGGCGAAATTTCGCAAACTTTTGCTGGGGAACAGGCGGCGTAAATTCACCGGGATCAGCAATTTGATGGGCTTGCGCCGGTTTTTCCGGGGCACCGTTTCCTTCTGCAGTTCCTGCAGCGCCAGCATCAGCGCCGCGCTCATGAACACCGTAGCGGTGACGCCGTAAGATTTCGCTTTTTCCAAAACCGCCTGCACCGGCAGCCGGAAGCAGGTCACATGCTGAAAACCGTCCGGTTCCCGGGTGCCGCTGAGATGCCAAGCCGTGTTTTCCTTGCGGCTGGCGTTGACCGGGGCAGCGTACTTTAGAAAGCTGTCCTCCAATTCCGCTTCCGAAGGCTCCTCCAGCCGGCCCAGCACCCCATGCTCCGCCGGAATGGAAATGCCATATTTTTGCTGCAAATATTCCGCCACCAGGGTCTTGGTAAATATTAGCGCGCCGGTGCCGTCGGTGAGGGAATGGAAAAATTCCACCGCAATGCGGTCGTCATAAACCAGCACCCGGAAGGCGCATTTGCGCATTTCCCCGTAGCTCATGGGTGTCAGCGGAAAGCTGCTTTCCTGCCGCACCTGGGGCGCATGGGAAAGCTGCTGCAAATAGTACCAGAAAATGCCCCGGCGCAGCCGCACGCCGATGGAGGGGAAACGGCGAATTGTCACATCCAATGCCTGCTGCAGCGCCGCTTCGTCCACTTTTTCCGACAGGGTGGCGGAGATGCGGAAAACATTGCTCCAATCCGCCCGGCGGGCAGCGGGATAGATTTTCGCCGCGTTATCCAGCCGCAGCCAACGCAATTTATGGGCCCGGCTGATGTATTTCTCCAAAAAATGATGGATGCGGTCAAAATCCGCCGCGTCTTCCTCCAGGCCAAACAGCAGATACCCATGCCAGCGGTCCTCCGCCACCCGGAGGACGCTTTTGCAGCCGCTTGCTTCCAGTTTTTCATGGAGCAGCAGAGAATCCGACAGCATGATCTCGTCCCCACCCACAAAAATCAAGCTGGGCGGCATACCGGTCAAATCGGCGAACAGCGGCGAAGCCAGCGGGTCTGCCCGATCCTGGGTGTAGCAGGCGGCGTAAAAATCCAGGGTCTGCATGGTCATGGAGGGATCCCGCTCCCGGTTTTTCTCGTAGGACGGGCCGGAGGCGGTCATATCCGTCCAGGGCGAAATGGCAAGAATGCCACCCGGTAGGGGCAGATTTTCCTCCCTCAGACGGCAGCACAAGCTGTAGCACAGGCCTCCGCCGGCGCTTTCGCCGCACAGGGCGATATGGGCCGGGTCATAGCCCTTGCCCAACAGATAGCGATAGGCCTCCAGCGCGTCCTCCAAAGCCCCGGGGAACGGGGTTTCCGGCGCCAGACGGTAGGCGGCGCAAAATACTTTCATGCCGCATTTGGCCGCCAGCGCGGACCCAAAACCGGTGGCGTAATCCAAATTGCCACAGGTATAGCCGCCGCCATGCAAATATAGAATAACGCCCTGCCGGCGCGCATCCTTGGGAATGACCCAGGCGCTGTCAAATCCGGCAAAATCATGGCGCCGGATCAGCACATCCTGGCGGTATTTGGCTTCCATCAGTTCGCCCACCAAATTCTGCCCTTTCCGGATGGTCTTCAGCGAGCAGCTGGCCATCAGGGGGCTAAGCCGCTTCAGTTGGGCGCGGACGGTTTTCGCGGACAATGCCATGGCAACAATTCCTCTCTTGGTTTTTCCTCAGTATAGCATAAGCTGGCTCCGGGGGCAATCTTCCCTGCCCTTCAAAAAATCTCCCGGCGGTAGAACTGGGCCTCTACTGCCGGGAGAGATGATTTTATTGCTTGAAAAAGGCCACAGCCACCGCGCCGGGGCCGGCATGGGTGCCGATGACGCTGCCGATCAAAGTATAGCGCAGCTTATCTACGCCGCCTTCCCACAGCTGCGCGCTGTCGGCAATATACTTTTGCAGCAGCACGTCGGACAGGCCGGTGTAGCCCAACAGAACAGGCTTACCGAAATCCACACCGCCGCCTTCCTGGATCTGGGTCACCAGCAGATTATTGCCCTGCTTGGAGCCACGGGCCTTGCCCAGCATCAAAATCTCACCATCCCGGATGGCGACCACAGGCTTGATGTTCAGCAGGCCGCCGGCAAAGGCCACGGTCTTGGAAATTCTGCCGCCCCGCTTCAGATACTCCAGGGTATCCAGCAGCGCCACCACGCGAACCTTCAATTTCTCTTCTTCCAATGTTTCCGCAAGGGACTTGGCATCCATGCCCTCGTCAGCAAGCTTCAGGGCCAGCTCCGTCAGAATGCCGGCGCCGATGGCTACCGTGCCGCTGTCTATAACATAAATATTATCAAAATCTCCGGCGGCGATCACGGCGCTCTGGTAGGTTCCGGAAAGCTGGGAGGCCAGCGTGATGACAACGGCGCTATCGCCCGCCTCCGCGATCTGCTGGAACATCTGGGCAAAGGCCGCAGGCGTAGCCTGGCTGGTGCTGGGCATCACATCGCTTTCCACCAGCTTTTCATAAAACTGCTTGTGGGTAATGGTAACGCCGTCCACATACTCTTCATCGCCAAAATGCACCGTCAGCGGCACAACGGACACCCGCTGGGCTACCTCGGGGGTAATATCTGCGGTGGAATCCACAATAATTCTGGTTTTCATATAATGAATCCTTTCGGAAAATTTGTTGAGTTATCAACTTCGGTGCATTATACACCATGATCTTCCGTTTGTCAATACATTCCTGTATCGCTTGCCGATTTTCGGGGAGAGTAATGACAGCCGATTTTACTGTAAGGAAGGGTCCATTATGAAGCGATTGATTGCGGCAATGGTGATTTTGAGTCTGTTATTTCTGCCGGCTCGGGCGGTTGAGCCCCAAAAACTGGTGGCGCTGACCTTCGATGACGGCCCATCCGGGCGGTTTACCAGGGAGTTGCTGGATGGATTGCGGCAGCGGAATGTGAAGGCCACCTTCCTGCTGTGCGGCTACCGGATGCAGCAATACCCCGCCCTGACCCGACAGATCCATGAAGCCGGCCACGAGATCGGCCTCCACGGCTACAGCCACAAGGCCATGGACCAAATGTGCCTGCGGGAAATTCTGCGGGAGATCGACGATACCATGGCGCTGCTTCCTGCAGGCTGCCAGGTGCGGATCATGCGGCCACCCGGAGGGCAATGCAACGCGCTGACCCAATCCGCGGCAAAAAGCCGCCAGCTTTCGCTGGTGTGCTGGTCGGTAGACCCCCGGGATTGGGCCTGCCACGACGCGGCAGCGATCCAGCAGCAGGTACTCTGCCAGGTACGCAGCGGGGATGTGATCCTGCTGCACGATATGACAGATTCCTCCGTGGAGGCGGCGCTGGCCATTGTGGACAAATTATCTGCCCAGGGCTTTCGCTTTGTTACCGTATCGGAATTGGCAGCATACTGCGGTGTGACCCTGGAGCCCGGGCAGGTCTACTGGCGCTTCAACGGCTAGGCGGTTACAGCGCCTTTTTCAGCCGTTCAAAGGCTTCCCGGTGGATGCCTGCCTGCCCCAGGGCAATTTGGGGTTTGACGGCGCCGTGAAAATCCGAGCCGCCGGATTGGAGCAGGCCAAATCTTTCCGCTGTGGCCACCGCCAAGGCGGTGGTGGCTGGATCGTAGGTGGAATACTGGGTTTCCATAGCCGCCAGGCCACATGCCTTTGCCATAGGCAAAAACTGTTCCAACGCTTCCTGTTCCAGACTCAAATAGGGATGCGCCAGCACCGGCAGCGCCCCAATGCGTCGGATAAAGCGGACAGTTTCCAATGCCTCCGGCCGTTTTGGCCGTACATACAAGCCTCTTTTCTCACTCAGAACCGAGGCAAACGCCGCCTTCACCGTGGGCACATAGCCTTTGCGTACCAGTTCCTCGCCGATGATTGCCCGGTTCACCCGACCATCCGGTGTCTTTGCCACGATTTCCTCGTAATCCACTTCGTAACCGGCATCCCGCAGCCGCTGAATCAACAGCCGATTGCTCTCCTCCTTGCGCCGATCGCCGGCGGCAACATACTCCCGAATGGCGCCATAGGCCTGCTCCGGTACAAACAGCGCCACAATATGCAGCTCTTTTTCCAAATAATCGGTGGAAAATTCTATTCCCGGCACCACATCCACCCGGAATTCCCGGGCAGCCGCCAAAAACGCCGGCAAGCCGGACACGGAATTATGGTCAGTCAGGGCAACCGTCAGGTCATTTTTTGCCGCCGCTTCCACGATCTGGGCAGGCGTCCAGGTGCCGTCGGAATACACAGAATGGGTATGCAGATCAAAAAACATAGTTTTCACCTCTGTATCGCATTCTACCACAATTTTGCCCCAGCCGCAAGCCGCTGTCTTGCATTACGCCCCATTTTGTGCTATGATATGGCTATCAAACAGAGAGGATGATTGTTCCATGAAATATTTCTTGATCTGCCTTTTGATCATTTCCATGCTGGTCGGTTTGGTGGGCTGCGGGCAGCCCGAAACCACCGGCCCAAAAGATCTCAGCGGCAAATACAGCCTGGACGAAGCCCGCAACGAAGCCATTATTGACGATTTTGGCGTTGTAAATACAAATAACGAAGGCAACGCCCGGGTTTTTTACCACATTTTCGTAGGCTCCTTCTCTGACTCCAACGGCGATGGCATGGGTGATCTGCGGGGCATCATCAACCGCTTCGACTACCTCAACGACGGCGATCCCAATTCCGGCGTCAGCCTGGGCGTAGAGGGCATTTGGCTCAGCCCCATCTTCACTTCCCCCAGCTATCACAAGTATGACACCACCGATTATTATGAAATAGACCCCAAATTCGGCACCATGGAGGATCTGAAAGAGCTGATCGAGCTGTGCCATAGCCGTGGTGTAAAGCTGATTTTGGACCTGGTGATCAACCACACCGCCAAAAACAACAGCTGGTTCCAGGCATTTTCCAAAGCCCATCAGGAGAACGACACCGCAAGCCAGTACTATGACTTCTACACCTGGTCCACCGAAAAGACCGGCGGCATCACCTGGTACGGCATTAGCGGCACCTCCAAATATTACGAGGGCAACTTCAGCTCCGAAATGCCGGAGCTGAACTATGACAACGAGGCAGTCCGCCAGGCTATGGTGGATGTGGCCAAGTACTATCTGGATATGGGCATCGACGGCTTCCGTTTTGATGCCGCCAAGTACATCTATTACGGCGACAATCAGCGCAGCGCAGATTTCTGGGAATGGTATATGGCGCAGCTGCGGGCCATCAATCCGGAAATTTACACCGTAGCTGAGGTTTGGGACAGCGACAGCGCCACATTCCCCTACTTCACCTCTACCAACTGCTTCAACTTCACCATGGCAATGGCCGAAGGCCGCATCGCCTCCGCCGCCAAGGGCGGCAATGTAAACAGCTTCTGCAGCTATGTGGATTCCTATCTGAACAATATCCACGAGCAGAATGAAAATGCCATGATGGTCACCT
Source organism: Faecousia sp. (assembly GCA_045595225.1). Lineage (GTDB taxonomy): Bacteria > Bacillota > Clostridia > Oscillospirales > Oscillospiraceae > Faecousia. The sequence continues at coordinate 674 of JAZOAD010000112.1, read as the reverse complement.
TTATCGCCAACCACGACACCGACCGGGCTGCCGGTTTTCTGACTACAGCCGGCGGTCATGCCTACATGGCCGCCAACCTGTCCATTCTCCTGCCCGGCTCCACCTTCATTTACTATGGCGAAGAAATCGGCATGCTGGGCTCCCGGGGCGGCAATAACACCGACGCCAACCGCCGCCTGGCCATGCTTTGGGGCGACGGCGATACCGTAAAGGATCCCACCGGCTCCAACTATAAAGCAGCCCAGGCCAACGGCACCGTGGCCGACCAGCTGCCCAACGGTGACAGCCTGTACAACCACTACAAAAAGCTGATCGCCATCCGCAAAGCCAATCCGGAGATCGCCTACGGCAGCTTTACGCCGCTGAAGACCACCAGCAAAGCCGCTGGCTTCCTGTGCAAATACAACGGCAGCTACGCCGCCGTATTCCACAATACCACCAACGAAGCAGTGACGCTGGATCTTTCCAAAATTACAGATGTTCCCCTGGAAGCGCTGGCCGCTGTGGTAGGCCTGGGCAGCGCCACCCTGGATGGCACCATGTTGACCATTGACGCCCAGACCAGCGTGGTCCTGCGATAATCCGAAAACAGAAAACCGGCGGGAGGCAAGGCTTCCGGCGGGCTTTTTATGGGAAATCAGAAAATAAGATTCTTCTTGGGTTTGGGGTCGAAG
>JAZOAD010000111.1:0-15194 GCA_045595225.1 Faecousia sp. | reverse complement strand
GACACCCTGTGCTCTGCGGAGCACCCGGTCGGCGGCTCTGACAGTCCACCGGACTGTCATTCACTACCGCCGAGTGCGCTTCGCTTACCCCGGGAGAGGGTAGGGCGGCCTGCGGCCGTAACAGCCCGACAAACGAAAATTTGAATATGCAAAAAACTCCCCGCTCGACTGAGCGGGGAGAAAAAATTTATTGCTGAACTGTTTCCTTGTTGCGGCGACGCAGCAGACGGCGCTCCTTCCGCTCGTCCTTGGTGGCGGAGAACTTTTCCAGCTCCGGCACCAGAATGATGCAGATCAGCGCGGCGGTGAAGCCGCCGTTGTACAGGCAGTAGCCGCCGTGGAGGTTGGGCACGGAGGTCACCAGCAGGTAGTGCATCACAGCGGCGATGAAGCCGTAGCGCCAGCCGTACTTGTCGGCGATGGGGCTCAGGCCGTTGGCGTAGCACAGACCCACCACGATGGCCTGGGCGTTGATTGCGCCGGCAAAATTGCCGCCAAACAGGCTGGAGACCCAGCCAAATACAAAGCTGGACACCACATAGCCCAGCATGATGGGCCAAACATTGCCGGGATGGGAGCCGGAATTGCAGGTACACAGCATGCAGAAGATAATGCCGAAGGTAATGCCGTTGAAGGTGGCGCCGATCAGATTATAGTAGCCCAGGATGAACAGGCCGTAAACGCCCAGGTTCATCAGGTACACAGCGTTGCCGTAGCGGCTGGAGAAATTGGTCACCAGATCGGGATCCTTCAGCAGCTGCCAGTAATCCTTGGGCTTGCAGCCCAGAATCAAGGCGAAGATCACGCATAAACCGAATACGCTGCCGCAGAAAATGTTGACGATGGTACCGTTGGCCACCTGCAGGGTGTCGGCGGACGGGGCGGAAGGCAGCGCCACGCCCATGGTCTTAAACAGGGCGGCCTGCAGGAAGAAGGCGGTCATGCCCACAGGCAGGGCGGCGGAGTACAGGTCGAAGCCCTTATGTACCTTGGGAGAGTAAGCAAGGCCGGCAGGCAGGAAAAAGCCGATGATCAGACCTACGAAAATGGCCAGGCCAATGCCGGTCAGATTGAAGCCGATGACATCCATGTTGGGGTAGCGGATCATCAGGTCGGTGATCAGCGGGGCGATGCCGGTGGAAAACAGCATGGCGTTGACATTGGCGGCCAGCTTTTCCTTTTTCACCAGGCAGTACAGGGCCACGCCGGCGAAGGTGGGCCAAATATTGAGGATATTGATGCCCCAGGAGCCGAAGCCGACGGTGAGGATAAAGGCCAGGTTGGAGCCGTTGTTGGCGGTGGCGCCGGGAATGCAGTACAGGGTCAGGCAAATGGCGCCCACCAGCGCCATGTTCAGGAAGGTGGCGGCAAAACCGCCCACGGCGAAGTAATTGGTGGAAATTTTGCTGGTTTGGGTGATAATTTGGCCCAGGCCGCTGAGCATATTGGCCCGGTCGGGCATACAGAACGCAGCCACCAGGAAGCACAGGGTCAGAAAGCCGAATACCAGCTTCAGGAAATTGCTTTCACTCATGTTTTTGATCTTTTTCATAAAGTACCTCTCAGTTAAAAATGGGCAATTCGATCGCGAAACATCGAATTGCCCAGACGGTCGGCATTCAAATCCCGCACTCCACCGCAGTATATCTGCGTTTACCCGTCAGTTATGCAGGAAAGTACAATTATTATATAAAATGTAGAAACCGTTGTCAATAAAAGATAGCTTTATTTTCCTATAGATACTGCCTATCATTTCGTTTTTCGCAGAAAGCGCAGAACTTGGCAATTGCCAGATAGGGAATTGTGTGATAAAATGGAGAAAACTGCGGAAAGAGGAAGATTTATGGCTTGGATCGTAAAATTGCGTCACCCCGGACATTATCTCAAGTCTTTTATCAAGTGGGTACTGCTGGGGTCGCTGATGGGCATCCTGGGCGGTCTGCTGGGGGCGCTGTTTCATCATGCCCTCCATGGGGTCACCCATGTTCGGCAGTTGCATCCCTGGCTGATTTTTCTGCTGCCGGCAGGCGGCTTACTGAGCGTGGCGCTCTACCGGCTGCTGGGTCTGCGCAGCAACCGGGGCACCAATGAGATCATTGACGCGGTGCTGGATGGCCAGCATGTAAAGCCCCAAATTGCGCCGGCCATTTTTGCTGCCGCCGCCATCACCCATTGTCTGGGCGGTTCCGCCGGTCGGGAAGGGGCGGCGCTGCAGCTGGGCGGCTCCACGGCATCCCTGCTGGGCCGGATATTCCGGCTGAAGAAGAATGACCGGAAAGTGCTGATCATGAGCGGCATGAGCGCCGTATTTGCCGGCCTTTTCGGCACACCGCTGACGGCCACGCTTTTTTGCATGGAGTTTGAGTCGGTGGGCACCCTCTTTTCCCCGGCGCTGCTGCCCTGCTATCTGGCGGCCTTTGTGGCAAGCCGGGTGTCCGGCGCTTTGGGCGTCCATGCGGAAACCGCTTTTTTGGAAACCGTTACAGCCCTAAGCTGGCAGAATGTGTGGAAATTTATCCTTCTGGCGGTACTGCTGGCCGGGTTAGGCATAGCCATGTGCCAATTCTTCCATAAAATGGAGCATTGGGCTAAGAGATTTATCAAAAATGATTGGCTGCGGATCGCGTTGGGCGGTGCGCTGATTTTGGCCATGACCCTTTTGGTAGGCGACCATCGCTACAACGGCGCCGGTATGGATATGGCGCTGCAAGCGGTGGCGGGCAAGGCGGATTGGTATGATTTTGCCCTAAAAATGTTGTTCACCGCCATTACCCTGGCTGCCGGCTTTAAAGGCGGCGAGATCGTACCTACATTCTGCATCGGCGCCACCTTTGGCTGCCTGGTAGGTATGCTGCTGGGGCTGGACCCCGGTATGGCTGCGGCGCTGGGGCTGGTGGGTCTGTTCTGCTGCGCCACCAATTCGCCCTTTGCCTCCATCGTGCTGAGCGTGGAAATGTTTGGCAGCGGCAATGTCCATTTGTTTGCCCTGGTTTGCGTAATTTGCTTCGTGCTGTCGGGCAAAATCGGCCTCTACTCCAGCCAGATCATTCAGTTCGACCAGGCCTCTGCCATGCTGGAGGACGAAAACGAGAAGGTTTCCTAATATAAAAAGCGTGTCGCCCTTGAGCGACACGCTTTTGCTTATTCCTTCGGTTCGTTATGCTTACGGGCGCTGGTGCGGCCTTCGGGCTTGATCTCGCCTACGGCCAGCAGGCTGCGCTTGGTCAGAGCGGGGCCAACCAGTTCATATACCAGCACGGCAAACAGCACCACATTCCGGGCCATATCGCCGCCGGGCAGGCTGGCGGCGGTGATCGCTATACCCAGAGCCACGCCGGCCTGGGGCAGCAGGGTAATGCCCAGATGATTGGTAATGTGCTTATTCTGATGGGTCAGCTGGCTGCTGAACCGGGAGCCGAAATACTTGCCCAGAGAGCGGGCGATGATGTAAATGACGCCAATCAGCAGCGTCATGGGCTGCGCCAGCACATTCAAGTCAAGCTCCGCGCCGGAAATGACGAAGAACAGAATGTTCAGCGGCATGGTCCAGCCGTCCACACGGTCCATCAGCTCTTCGGAAGTGGAGCAGATGTTGCAGAAAATGGTGCCGGTCATCATGCATACCAGCAGCAAACTGAAGCCGCAATGGACAGGGCCGATGTGGAATTTGATCATGGACAGGCCCACGGTCAGCAGCACAAAGGCCACGGAGATGGTCAGTCGCTTACTTCTGGAGTGGAAGAACTGCTCCACGAAGTTCAGAAGCCAGCCCATGATGGCGCCCAGGCCCAGGCTCAGCACGATCTCCACGATGGGCTCGATTACCACAGCCAAGAGGCTCACCTGGCCGGCGGACAGGGCGGTGGCAATGCCGAAGGACACGGAGAACAGCACCAGGCCCACCGCGTCGTCAATGGCCACCACCAGCAGCAGAAGCCTGGTCAGAGGGCCGTCCGCCTTATACTGGCGCACCACCATCAGGGTGGCAGCGGGGGCGGTGGCGGAAGCGATGGCGCCCAGCACGATGGCTACGGGAATGGAAATCACATTGGGGAACGCGAAATGCAGCGCGATCAGCACGATGTCCACCACCACAGTGGTGATCACCGCCTGCAAAATGCCGATGGTAATGGCGGCTTTGCCCATGGTCTTCAGCTGACTCAGGCGGAATTCGTTGCCGATGGTAAAGGCAATGAAGCCCAGGGCGGTTTGGGTGACGATGCTAAGACCCTCCACCTGCTCCAGAGAGTTGAAGCCCAGACCCGGCACCTTCAGCGCGCCAAGGCAGAAGGGGCCGAGCAGCAAGCCGGCAATCAGATAAGCGGTAACGGCAGGCAGATTCAGTTTCTTGGTCAATCGGGACAGCAGCAGACCGCCAATCAGCGCGGCGGCCAGCCCAATGAGATGGATTTGCATAAATACGCCTTCTTTTCATAATAATGAGACCCCAGAAATAGGGTCGTTTTTGTTTTCTCGAAACCTATTCAGTTTAGCACTATGGAATGGTAAAGTCAATATACATCAGGCGTTTCGTGAATAAAAAAAGACCAAACATTTACAGAAAGTTTCATTGTCAAGGTGCAAAATATATGTTATGATAAGCGAAAATAAGTAAATCCCAAGGAGGCCAAGGCCTGTGGACAATTTAAATAACAAAAATAATCGCAATGACCCCCGCAAACCGGAGGAGAAAAAACCGAGAGGCAAAGGCTTTGCCGCGCTGATGATGGCGCTGATTTTGGTGCTGGCAGGTACGCTGCTGTATAATTTCATTGCCAACAGCCAGTATGAGGAAACGGATTTCAACGCGTTTATGGAGGCTATGAACGGGGGCAAACTGGCGGAAGTGGAGATCCGCTCCGACCGGATCGTATACCTGACCAAGGAAGAAGCGGCCAAGGAAGCCGCCCAGCAGCAGATCTTCTACACCGGCCTGCCCAACGGAACCGACGGTATGGTGCTGTCGGAGGAACTGGTGGCCATGGGCGTCAAGGTCAACACCGAGATCGTGGAGGATAATTCCTTCATCATCATGATCCTTTATTACGCGGTGATGATCGGCGGTATGTTCCTGGTGATGAGTCTGATCATGCGCCGCATGGGCTCCGGCGACGGCATTATGGGTGGCATGAACAAATCCAAGGCCAAGGTCTACATGGAAAAGCAGACCGGCGTCACCTTCAAGGATGTGGCCGGACAGGACGAGGCTAAGGAAAGCCTGCAGGAGATCATTGATTTCCTCCATGATCCCGGCAAGTACACCGAAATCGGCGCCAAATTGCCCAAGGGCGCGCTGCTGGTGGGTTCTCCCGGTACCGGCAAGACCCTGCTTGCCAAGGCGGTGGCCGGCGAGGCGGATGTGCCTTTCTTCTCCATTTCCGGCTCCGACTTCGTGGAAATGTTCGTGGGCATGGGCGCCAGCCGTGTCCGTGACCTGTTCCAGCAGGCGGCAAAGGTGGCTCCCTGTATCATTTTCATTGATGAGATCGACGCCGTGGGCCGCTCCCGTGACAGCCGCTACGGCAGCCATTCCGAGCAGGAGCAGACCCTAAACCAACTGCTGGCAGAAATCGACGGCTTTGACTCCAATAAGGGCATCGTGTGCCTGGCGGCCACTAACCGGCCGGAAATTTTGGATAAGGCGCTGCTGCGGCCCGGCCGTTTCGACCGGCGCATCATCATCGACCGGCCCAATCTGCAGGGCAGACTGGATACTTTGAAGGTCCATACCCGGAAGATCAAGCTGGCGGAGGATGTGGATCTGCGGAAGATCGCCCAGGCGACTGCCGGCGCGGTGGGCGCGGATCTGGCCAATCTGGTCAACGAGGCCGCTCTGCGGGCTGTGCGTATGGGCCGCAAATTGGTGACCCAGGAGGACCTGCTAGTGTCCTTCGAAGTGGTCATCGCCGGTACTGAAAAGAAAAATACGGTGCTGACGGACACGGAAAAGCGGATCATCGCCTACCACGAAGTGGGTCACGCGCTGGTGGCGGCTCTGGAAAAGAAAACCGAGCCTGTCAGCAAGATCACCATTGTGCCCCATACCTCCGGCGCTTTGGGCTACACCATGTATGTGCCGGAAGAGGAAAAGTTCCTGTCCACCAAGGAAGAGTTGCTGGCGGATATGCGGGCTGGCCTGGGCGGACGGGCGGCGGAGCAGGTGGCCTTCGGCACCATGACCACCGGCGCGTCCAACGACCTGCAGCGGGTCACTTCCCTTGCCAAAAATATGGTCGCCCAGTTTGGCATGAGCGATGAGTTGGGCCTGATGGCGCCGGCTACCGTGTCCAACCGGTATCTCGACAGCCAGACCTATCTGGATTGTTCCCAGGAAACCGCTGCCAAGGTGGATGCCGCGGTGCAAAAATTGGTAAATGATTGCTATGACCGGTCCGTGGCCGTTCTGCGGGAAAACCGGGCATTGCTGGATGAGCTCAGCGAATTCCTGCTGGCAAAGGAAACCATCACCGGCGAGGAAATGATGGCCATCATCAACGCCGACAAAAACGAACCCGCGGAAGCAACCGAAGAATAAACAAGAATCGCCTGCCGACTACATCCGGCAGGCGATTTTGCTGTATGGATATTTCAAATTTTCGTTTATCGTTCTCTCAATTAGAAATTAGAAATGAGGAATTAGGAATGATTATGTTCCAAAAGAAGGTATATGGTGCAAAATGGTCAAATTCCTAACTCCTAATTCCAAATTCCTAATTCGCGAAGCGCGGCGATAAACCGCAATTTACACTTCTACGGCTTGGCGGACCGGCGCCAGACAGGCGGTGTAGGATGTGACATTCAAAATGGTTTCGCCGTCGATCTGTAGCGCCACCGGCCGGTCAAATTCCACAGTGATCTCCTTGCCCTCCAGAATCTGCACATGCTTCGTGTGCTTGATGTGCTGGCCCTTGAACAGGGAGGGGAAGATCATCAGCGTCTTCAGCTTACCGGAGCGGTGGAATACCATGGCAGACAGCTTGTCGCTCTCCCGGCTCTGGCTGGGCGTGGGCATCATGCCGCCACCGTAGAACCGGCCAAACATGGTGGGCGCGATCCAAACCTTTTTGTAAGCGCGGGCAACGCCGTCCACGGTGACGGTGGCGCTGGTAGGCTTGTAGTGAAATAGCAGACCCTGGATGGCGATGGCGGTATAATCGACCTTTTTGCCGGGAATCTGTCGCTGCCGGTCGCCCACTTCACAGCAGTAGCCGTCAATTCCAAAACCGACGCCGTTAATAAAGCGGTAAGTTTTGCCCTTTACGGTGACTTGGGGCAGGTTGCTTATGTACCGGGTGATGGGGAAGGGGTCGCAGCCACACTCCTTGCCCAGGTCGTGAGCAAAGTCATTGCCGCTTCCGCAGGGAAGGTAAAGCACCTGGGCCGGGATGTTCAGTCCTTCGGTGTCGTTCACAAATCGGTTCAGCGTGCCGTCGCCGCCGGCCAGGATGATCCGGTCCTGGTTGGTCATGCTCTGCAAAAACGCGGCGTAATTGGTAATTTTGGTGATGCACAGCAGTTCCGCTTCGCCGCCCTGGGCCAAACGCTCCGGATCAATGGGCGCCTGATTGCCGGGGCCGGCATGGGGGTTATGTAAAATGTAGGTTTTTGCCATGGCTTAGTTCCTCTCTTCCTGATTTTTCAGCAGCAGATGGCGCACCGTTTCGCCGATGACCTCTGTTCTTTCTTTTTTTACGGCTTCCGCCGGAAGTACGCCCACCACATCCAGGTACACATCGGACCTGCGCAACGGCGCGTTGCGGTGGATCTTTTCTGTTCCGGAAATGGAAAGCACCACAATATCCGCCCCGCTTTTTTGGGCGATTTTGAACACGCCGTTGTGGAAGGGCAGCAGCTGACCGGATCTGCTCCGGGTGCCCTCGGGATAAACGCCTACGGAAAATTGACCGGATTTGATCAGTTCGGCGGCTTTTCCAATGGTGACGATGGCGTTTCTGGGATTTTCCCGGTCGATGGCTAGAAAACAGCAGCGGCGAATGACTGGCCCGAAGAAGGGAATTTTGAAATTGGACGGCTTGGAAATAAAGGCTATATTCCGGTTTTGGAAGGCTAGCCAGGTGAGAATGGGGTCATAGTTGGAGATGTGGTTGCCAACGAACAGCAGTTTTTTGTGTTGCGGCACCAGCTCCAGGCCGGTCACATGGACCCGGATCCGCAGCAATTTCATCCATAATCCGGAATTGAAGTTCAGCAGCCAGCGATAGAAGGGGCTGTGGTCGGTGTATTCTTTTTCCATGTCTACCGGCAATCCGCAGAGCCAAAATAGCAGCGCGTACAGTAAGAACAGACCCAATATTATCCAAAGAAGGTATAAAACAACCATTTTCGCCACCCTTCCCCCATTTTTTATAAATAGTAACACGGTTTTTTCAACCCTCCATTAACTGTAGGTCAAGAAAAATTGACAAATAAAAAAGCGCCCATTTTGCAGGGCGTGAAATGCCCCCGATGGGTGCTGCGGGATGGCGCTATGTGCGGCATGGCGCGAAAAATGAAAAAACGCCGAAATATTCAAAAAATACTTGACAAATGCCTTGCCGCCTGCTATAATACGAAAGCTGTCTGACGTAGCGAACTGAATATGGGGGTATAGCTCAGCTGGGAGAGCGCTTGAATGGCATTCAAGAGGTCAGCGGTTCGATCCCGCTTATCTCCACCATGAAAAGTTCTGAAAACTTCGGTTTTCGGAACTTTTTCTATACTTTTTTGCAGAAAAGTTGTTTGGGTCAAGTTTGGGTCACTTAGCAAACCACCTTTTAGACCGCTTGTATTTCACCTAAAAATCAAGCATTCAAGAGGTGGAATTTTATGGCTCGCATCACCATGAGAAACGCACAAAAGGCAACTTTCGCTCAAGTTTTTGAACTTTACATTTCAGCAGTCACAGCAAGAGGTGTTAAAGACAAGACTTTAGCAACTTACAAACAACATTTTCACGCAATTTCAAAGAGACTTGATGTCTCCATGCCCATCAATCGACTCAATTCGACAACCCTCGACAAGATGATTCTTCAGATGCGGAAAGAAGAACTCTCCGACAGTTCCATCAACAGCTATACTCGCACGCTGAAATGCTTTCTCTCTTGGTGTAACGAAGAGGGCTACACCGATGCCAACTTGAAAATCTACAAGGCTGCGGAAACAGTCAAAGAGGTTTACACTGACGAAGAACTCTTGACGCTCCTGAAGAAGCCTGAAGCCGATTGCAAGTTCTGCGAGTATCGGAATTGGGTCATCGTGAACTTCCTTCTGAACAGCGGTTGTCGGGCTGCCACGGTTCGCAACATTCAGAATCAGGATGTTGACCTGAGCCGTAGACAGATTGTTCTCAGGCACACGAAGAACGGCAAGGTTCAGGTCATTCCCCTTTGCTCTGCCATGGTGTCGATCCTGCGTGATTACATGACTGTTCGTGAGGGCGAGGCTTCGGACTATCTGTTTTGTAATGAGTTCGGCGGTTTCCTGACTGAGAACGCTCTGAGGCTTGCCATCGTAAAGTACAACAGCAGCAGAGGTGTGAATCGGACTTCGATCCATGCGTTCCGGCACACTTTTGCTCGCAAATATTTGGTGGACTGCGGCGGCGATGCATTCTCCCTTCAGCAAATCATGGGACATTCGACGCTGAAGATGACTCGTCATTACTGCAACATTTTCAATGATGACATCATCGAAAACCATGAACAGCGTTCTCCCCTCGCACAACTGACCAAAAGCAAACGACAAACCATCAAGAAGTAAACAAAAAAGGAGTAAGATTCAAACGAGAATCTTACTCCTTTTTAACATCTTTTATGTTCTTTAGTAAAACAATGCGACGGGATGTACAATGTAGATTTTATCCTGATTTTTGAAAATCTGCAACATTATTTGGTTCACAGCATCATATAACGGTGCAAAGTCATTATTTCTAATAGGCGTTTTACCAGCGGACACAATGTTCGTAACATAACCGAAGATAGACATATTTCCGCCGTACTTGAAAGCAACAATGTTGGGATTGTCTCTGAAGTGTTCGTCGTCAAGTGGAATCAACATATTTGTTGTCATCAAAAACCTGTTGTACGGCAATGTGTTTTGAATTACCGCTATTGTTTTGAGCATTTCTTTTCTCTCGGGTTCGGCGTTGTTCACTTTCGTCTTTAGAGCTTCGATCTGCTGCTTAATTAAGACTGGCATTTGCGTTCCTTTTGGAACATTTGCCTTAAGCTGGCAAATGGTTTCATCTACCGTTTTTCTGTCCTGTTCATTCGAGAACTTAACAGCTCCATTTTCATCAAACAGGGCCTGGAAGTAATTAAAATCGAGGAAAGTAGGAACTTCTGTTATCAACACAATATCGCCGATTTGAGGATCGGTGTTGTTGATAAGCCCATTCTCCAATGCGTGATTGTACACCCGGTCAAATGCATAGTCATGTAGTACCTTTTCCTGCACACTTCGAATAAGGTTTGATGTAACCTCCGTGCCAGAGTCATCTCCGTGAATTGTGCCTTTTAGGGATGTTCCAATGCCTAAAACCTTGACGCTTAAATCCCCTGACAAATCAGACTGAACACTGGTGGTTTCAGAGAAACTTTCGGCATCTTCTTCGCCTGAGCTATCTTTTACAAGCAATCCTTGCTCAATTTGCGCAAGGAAGGAATTGACAGAATCCTCATTATAATACAAAAAACGCTTCATAAACAGCCTCCTTAGTACATCGCTCGAATCTTATCCATGTAAGCCCTGAATTGGTCAATTACATCATCAGGGTACAACAGCTTTGCCTTTTTGCCGAAGCCCAAGATCCAGCCGAAGAACTGATCGCTGATCTCTACATGAGCAGTTACGGTAAAGTGGGTATCATCGTGCTTTGCATACTGAACATCCTTTGTGCCAAACCGGTCAACAACAGCATCCAGGAGCGGGTTGATAAAGCGGATCTGCACAAGCCGCTCCTCGCCACCGTACATGGAGAACACTCGCTTGGTGTATGTTCTCAGGTCGATCTGCTTGAACTCCTCCTCGCCGTCTCTTGGCTCTCCTGTGAAGCGAATGTCCTTCATGCGGTCAACTCGGTAGGTTCTCATCTCGTGGGACAGATCATCGAATGCCAGAAGGTAGTAGTTGCCATCGTTGATGAGGAGCTGGAAGGGACTGATCGTGTACCTGGCACCTTTGCGGCGTTCTACTTGCTTGCTCATGTCGCCAACCATGTACTTCGTGTACTTGAAGCTGATTTTCTCCGGCGTGTGCGGCTGACCGTCCAGGTGGCGACTCATAGCCTCGTTGATGGCTGCGATGTTGTTCAGTACACCTCTGTTATCAGTCTTGACACGATCCGTCAGGAACGCATTGTGACGGATTCTCTGTGCCTGATCCTCGCTGACAAAATCGCAAACCACATCCACAAGCCGCTTGGCCTGACCTTCGGCAATGAATTTAGCAGCATAGACACACTCAGCCAGGAGGCGAATGTCGGCGACCTCAAACTTACGCTGCCGGACATAGAATCCCTTTTTGTTCTTGTCATAAAGGATCGTCTTCAGCTCGTTGATTTCTTCTTCATCGCCGGACTCCTCGGCCTCCGCAAACATCCGATCAACCTCGTCAAGATCCACTTCCTCTTGGAGCATGAGCATAATGCGGTTGATGTCCTCGATGTCTTTGTAGATGGAGCGGCGTTCTGCGGGAATGCCACACTCTGCCAAATAGCCAATGATGTCATAGGCAGATTTTGGGTGATTTTCATCGGAGTATTTCAGAAGGTACTGCAGCACCACATAGGTTTTCAACCTTTGGTTTCCCTGTTTGCCATGCTTGGCAACAACCTTCCCCTCTAAATGTGCGTCAGCTTTTCTGGTTACTTTCTTGTAGACAACTTCATCAGACATTTGCAAGATCTCCTCAAATACTTTTGTCTTGATTTTACCATAAAAATCACAAAATGCTACTATTTTTGAAAATTATCTTTCAAAAACAGAGTTGTTATGATATGATTAAAAAAATAAGGAAAAGGAGGATAAATATGCCAAGAGCAAACCGACTGCCCACATTGCCTAAGCTGCTGGATCGAAAAATCTACAAATCTGGACAGACTCGTGGTGCAGATGATGACGAGATCTACCAAAATCGAGTAAATCGAACAGGAACCGTACTTATACCCTATCATTTTTGGAATGACTACCTCAAAGCATTTGTTTCTTATGGCTATTTTGAATGCGGTTATATCGTACTTATAAAGCCGGAGGAATATTTTAGTTGGCCTGATCCAGCTTTTGTGTTGGAAAACGATGGATTGACTCTCGGATCCAACTGTCTCCTGTTTTATGAAACACGAGCACAGTGGAATAGTCATAATCCCGATGATATGGGATGGATTGCAGCAACATCAAGAACTGCACCTTTAGGAGGTCAATATGTTGCACGAGTTCCTGCAACAACAGCAGCAGCGGACGGTGCCAAAATCAATCGTGGCTTTACTGAAACAAATATGAAAGGCGCTGGCATTCGTCTATATGAATATGCCACCGATGAAATCGTCAAAAAGTGTCGAGTCCAGTTGGAGGCAGAATATTGGCTATGCTATGACGCAATTGAAGCTGCTGTGGATTTTGGCATGGACGAATCTGATGCTATAAGACGCAAAAACGCAACTCTTGCTGCCGCAACAGAGCAGGGATTGTTAGATTATGAAAATCTAAGAAATTCCCGCATTGTTAACGGACAAAATCAGACAGTGTGTCCTCTTTGTTTGGAACCCTTGTCTGCTTATGGCTTTTATAATCGGATGGCTCAAGCTGAAGGTCGTGAAGTCCCTGATTTAACAGTTACGGAGATCAACTTGTTCCATATCAATGAACTAAGGTACGGAGATTACAATCACAAACCATACAATCTCGGCTGGGGACATCATCACTGTAATGTTGTTGTAAAAGATGCTGGAATCATCCCTACCCTTCAGTGGATGAAACGCGTTGTTGTCCGAAACGAAGAACTTGGAACAATTATTGACATCGAAGAAGATTAACAGAAAGCTGGTAGGCTCACAACCTACCAGCTTTTCATTTTATAGCTTAAATGCCATTTGGTCGGGCGGTACTTGTAGCAACGCCTCATTGTAATTGTCAGGATATTCGCCGTCAGAAATTCCATTAAGATGCTGAAGCAGCGCAGTAATCTGTTCCGTCCACTGCTCGTCAATTTCAATAGAAACAGAACGGCGGCTATTTTTTAGTGCAGCAACAGCCGTTGATCCAGATCCTGCAAAACAGTCAAGCACTATGTCCCCCTCATAAGTGGTTGCAAGCACGGCATGTTCAAGCATTTTCACAGGTTTTTCTGCCGGATGTTTACCTTTATAGGGACGAATGTTCTCGAATGTCCATACATCCGTAAATTCCATATTTTTATTCACATTAAACGGACGAATGATGTCTTCATAAGCGGGCATCGGTTCTGTGCGGCCTCGCTGATAAAATGCTTCACACAAACGCTCATATTGCTCTCTGCTGGGAACATTTCGCCCAGCCTCCCAGTTGGAAACTGCGCCTCCATGATTAACCTTGCCGTACGCTCCCACCATCTCTGTCAAAGCATTTGTTGTAATTGACAATTCTTTTCTAGCATTACGAAGGAAGTCTCCAAAAAAGGATCTATTCAAGTTTCCTTCTACGGCAGGTTCCATAAAAATTATCCGTTCCGTATGGGCATACCACTGGCGCAAAGCTTCTTTTTTCATTTTCTGCTTCCACCCATCAAACCCAGGTGCATTAGGTTTTGTCCATACGATTTGTGACAGTATATTAAATTCAGAAGAGAAAACAGCCTCTAATTTTGCTGCCATTGCAGCAGAACAAAAACAAAATATGGATCCATTTGGTTTCAAAACTCGCTTCCACTCTTTTGCATATTCCGCAATCCAAGAGAGATATTCAGCATCTTCTCGGAAGAAAGTATCTCCATAAATATTTTTCTTCTTAGTGGTATGGTAGGGAGGATCTGTTAGAATCAGTGAAACAGAATGGCTCGGCATCTTTTTTAGCACTTCTAAAGAGTCTCCTGCCAGGTTGCAAGAAACATCGCTACTATATCTGCAATACTCTTGGCAATCGTCTACTATTTTCTTAAAAACACTACTCGTATTCATTCAGTGCGTCTCCTGTACTCTCTTTATTTGAAATCAACAATATCTTCGATTCGACATTCAAGTGCAACACATATTTTTTCTAATGTATCAAGTGATACCGTCTCGTTCTTTCCTAATTTTGCAACAGCATTGGTACTTATATGCGCTGCCTCTTTCAGTTGCGATTTGTTCATCTTCTTGTCGATCAGAAGTTTCCAAAGATTTGAGTAATCAACAGCCATACGAACACCCCCACTTCTTATATCACGGAGAAGTATATCTCAAACCTTTAATGATGTCAATATTTTCTTGGCTTTTATCAAGAAATTATCGTTCTATTCTCTTGGCTCGAATGAGAGTGCTTTTGCTAATCCCTGTCATGGTGGTGATCTGGCGATAGGTCTTGCCCTGTTCCAAGAGGGACAAAGCCAAAGCAATCTGCTCCGGTGTGAACTTCTTCGGTCTGCCGTCCTTGAAGTTCGGGTCTTGTCGGGCAATCGCCTTTCCTGTCTGCGTTCTTTCAACGATGGTTCCTCTTTCGTACTCAGCAAACGCAAGGATGACAGTGAGAATCAAATTGCCTGTCAATGTGTTTTCTACAAGTCCCATGTTCAAAATATGAACTCTGATACCTCTTTCAAACAACTCTCTAACAACTTGAACGCCCTCAATAGCAGTTCTGGCAAATCGGTCAAGTTTACACACTACAAGTGTGTCCCCTTCCTGAAGGACTTCCAAGAGGCTCAGGAACTTCGGTCTGTCCATGGTCTTGCCTGTAAACGCCTCTTTCACGATCTCTTGGCAGCCGTACTTCTCAAGGGCGGCAACCTGATCCTCCAAACTGTTTCCATCTCGGCACTGAGCCGCTGTTGATACTCTTGCGTAGCCGTAAATCATGGCTTTTTCCTCCGTTTTTATGACACTAAGTTCTGACACCGATTTTCGGCTTTTGGTGCTATCTTTTGGCACGACCGGCGGTCGGTGTCAGAACTTTTAAGTTATGGTTCAATCCTCGTGGTATCTGACGAACTGGCTGTCATAAGTGCCAACAGCATCCAGAATCAGC
>JAZOAD010000110.1:0-19001 GCA_045595225.1 Faecousia sp. | reverse complement strand
GGTACTTAGGCAGCCAAGGCAGTTCCGTGATCAAGGTCTTTGATATGACCGCAGCCACCACCGGCATTAACGAAAGCAATGCAAGAAAGTCCGGTCTGGACGTGGACACGGTGATCCTGTCTCCCATGAGCCACGCAGGCTACTATCCCGGCGGCAAGCTGATGACCATGAAGGTGGTATTTGAAAAGGAAACCTACCGCCTGCTGGGCGCGCAGATCGTGGGCTACGATGGTGTGGATAAGCGGATCGATGTGCTGGCTACCGCCATTCATGCGGGAATGAAGGCAACTGATCTGAAGGATCTGGACCTTGCTTATGCGCCGCCTTACTCATCTGCAAAAGATCCTGTAAACATGGCTGGCTTTATGATCGATAACATTTCCAAGGGTTTGAAGCAATGGCATCTATCTGATGCTGCCAATCTGCCCCGGGACGGCAGTGTGACTCTGCTGGATACCCGGACGGTGGGGGAATACAACCGGGGACATATCGACGGCTTCCAAAACATCCCTGTGGATGAACTGCGGGAACGGATCGGGGAGATCGAACCCGGAAAGAGAGTCTATGTGATCTGCCAGAGCGGTCTGCGCAGCTACATTGCTACCCGGATTCTTGAAGGGTATGGCTTCGAAGCCTACAACTTTGCCGGTGGTTTCCGGTTCTATGATGCGGTCATGAACGACCGTGCCCTGATCGAAGCAGCCTTTGCTTGTGGTATGGACAAGTAAGAAAAAATCAAAATCCACGCTTTCTGCAAGGAGAGTGTGGATTTTTCTACGCCCAAAAGGTGATGTCATCACGGAACAAAGAATATACGCAGGATATAATACAGTTAAGTTACAAAATACAAAACATCAAACCATTATCAACAGAAAGGCGGTATGGAATATGAAATTAAAGGGTAAATCCGTAGTTGTGACCGGTGCATCCTCCGGTATGGGAAAGGCAATCGTGGAGCGGTTCGCCAGAGAAGGCGCGAACATCATCGCCGTAGCTCGTCGGAAGGAGCGACTAGAAGCTTTGGCGGAATCATTGAAAGACGAACCCGGCAAGGTGATCCCCTATGTGGGCGATATTTCCAAAGAGGAAACCAATGTTGGTGCTATTGACGCTGCTGTGAAGCACTTTGGACGATTGGATATCCTCATCAACAATGCAGGCGTTATGGATGATATGAGTCCCATTGGTGATGTGAAAAACGAGACCGTTGACCATGTATTTAGCGTCAATCTCTATGCACCCATTTATGCTATGCGTAAGGCTGTACAGGTGTTTTTAGAGCAGGGGGACGGCGGCAATATCGTCAGTATCGCCTCCCTGGGTGGTCTGAGGACAGTGGCAGGTGCCGTATACAGTGCATCCAAGGCTGCGGTGATCTCTCTGACACGGAATACAGCTTTCATGTATATGAACGAGGGCATCCGCTGCAACGCGATTGCTCCCGGCGGCATCAAGTCTGAAATTGCTTCTTCCATGGGAATTCCCAACCCTAAGGGCTATGACCGGGTGAAAAGAGTACTGGGAACTGCCCCTCCTCCCGGTGAAACGGAGCAAATCGCATCGGCAGCACTGTTTCTGGCATGTGACGAATCCAGTTACATCAGCGGCGATGTGCTGATGGTAGACGGCGGCTGGGCAGCGGGCTAAAAAGAAACGAATAACATGGGACGGCTTTTCAGCCGTCCCAAATAAGGAATCCTCCGAAAAGGAAAGAAGGGATGTATATGCGAAAAGAACAGTTTGATATTACCGGCATGACCTGCTCTGCCTGCTCATCCAGAGTAGAGGGCTGTGTTGTGAAGCTGCCGGGTGTGAAAGAAGTATCCGTGAACCTGCTGAAAAACAGTATGGTTGTATCCTACGATGAGTCAGAAATGAATACTGCCAGAATCGTGGAAGCAGTTGAGAACACCGGCTATGGTGCGATCCCGAAAGAGGCTTCGCAGAATAAAAAGCAAGCGAAACAGGAGATTAGCACCGCACAGGCTGAATATAAGGAAATGAAGCGTAGGCTCATCCTTTCTGCACTCTTTACCATTCCTCTGTTCTACATCTCCATGGGCCACATGATGAACTGGCCTATGCCCGGTTTCCTGTTGGGTATGGAAAACGCGCTTGTCTTTGCCTTCACACAGTTTCTCCTGCTGCTGCCGGTGCTGATTGTAAACGGCAGATACTTTAGGGTTGGTTTCCGCAATCTTCTGAAGGGTTCTCCCAACATGGATTCCCTGATCGCCATTGGCTCCGGTGCGGCTGCTGTTTACGGAATTTATGCCATCTACAAGATCGGCATCGGCATGGGGCATGGAGATATGGAGATAGTCCATGCCTTTATGATGGATCTGTATTTTGAGTCTGCAGGTATGATTCTGACCCTTATCACACTGGGTAAGACACTGGAGGCCCGGGCAAAGGGCAAAACCTCCGATGCCATTACCAAGCTGATGAATCTGGCCCCCAAGGTTGCCACCGTGGAGCGGGAGGGACAGACCCTTCAGATTCCCGTGGAGGATGTGCAGTTGGGGGATATTCTGATTGTCAAGGCCGGTGAATCCATTCCGGTAGACGGCATCGTTGTAGAGGGTAGCTCCTCTGTGGATGAATCCGCTTTAACCGGTGAGAGCATCCCGGTGGAAAAGCACATTGGCGATAAGGTCATCGGTGCCACCGTTGTCAAAGCGATAGCGTACCACCCGGCCGCCAATCACATCGCCGGTATCGCAGGAATAGCCCAAAGGGACAATATAGTTCCACCGGCCGGTAGAGTTCATGGTTACATACAAATATTTCCCATCAAAATCATAACGTGAAGCTACCAAGCCGTTCATTTTGCTGTCTGAGATCAGTATATTGGAGGGCATGGGGAGTTTTTCAAAGGATGCGCCCTCATCATAGGACACATACAGGCTGTGCCCACGGAGCGTATCATTCAGCCTTGTGGTGTAACCTGCAGTTCCTACAACGATGATCTTGGAATCCTCTGAAACCCAGACAAACGTCGTGTAGTCCTCCGGCAGGGGTAAACGATGCCATGTATCGCCCCGGTCAATAGTCTTCCACAAACCACCCAACTGGCTGGCAAAATAGAGGATGTCGGGATCCTTGCTGTCCACAACCAGCCGCATGCCGGTGCCCCGGCCGCTTAGATTGCCGTGGACAGGAGTAGGAATCTGCTTACAGACAAAATGCCGCCCCCGATCCTCGGATATGCTCAGCGTGCCGTGATCTTCGCCATAAATACCGCTGATGATGTACAGCACATCCGGATCGTTGTGGTCCAATGCCAGCGCGATGGGATAGGTCATGGACAGATCCTGTCCCGTCACATGGTCAATCAGGCTGACCCAGCGCTTTTGCTCCCGGTCGAACCGATAGGTGCCGCCAATATCCGTACGGGCATACAGAACTCCGGGCTGTTTTTGGTGAAACACAAAGCCGGTCACATAACCGCCGCCAGGAATGGGCGCGTTTTGATAGGTGTAAGCAATGGACTGACGCATGGCACTCCCTCCTTTTTTGCATCCAGTATACCACAAGATGGAGAGAAATGGAATATGCTTTCTGCAGCGCCATCAGATCATTTTCCCGCGCTACTTCCTTAGGAATGTTCGCTCAGTTCTATTTGGCAGATTGGCTTGACCTCGATTTGCACTTAAATTTAGCAATTAGCCATCAAAGATCAACTACTACATAGAGCAAAATCTACAATGGTAGGAATGCCCAGCGCCCCGACATCGCCAATAATGCCCCAAACTGCGCGGACGACGCAATTTGGGGCACTTTCCAATTGGTATCTTTATTTATCGGCGCCTTCGTCGTGGCCAGCCAGGACGGACGCATAGACACCGCCCAGGGCTCGAAGTCCCTCTGCCAGGAAACCCGCCATTTTTACAGCGCCTTCCGGCTTCAAATGGGTATTGTCCTTGGGCCAGATAAACAGCGGTTTGCTGGCCTCGTCGCCGATTTCCGTTAAAAACCGTTCCGTCACAGCGGTCAGGTCCACCAGCGGTACGCCTTCCTCCGCTGCCACTTCCCGCATGGCGGCAGGATAGGGGCCATGGCTGCCGGGCAGAAATTTCCCCTGCTGGTCAAAATAGCGGCGGGAAATGGGCGTGATCAGCACCGGAAAAGCGCCCTTGCGCCGGGCTGCGCTGATATACAGCCGCAGATTGTCCTTGAAGCTGGTCTGGGGGTCCGTGTGCCGGGCAGGATCGTCTTTGTTATCATTATGACCAAACTGGATCAGCAGAATATCTCCGGGCCGCATGGCGGCCTCAATGGGCTGAAAGCGGCCCTCATCCAGAAAGGATTTGGTGCTGCGGCCGTTTTTCGCGTGGCTTTCCAGCCGGACAGACTCCTTCAGATACAGCAGGAAACCCTGGGACATACCTGTTTGGGGATAAGAGTGGATATTATTCCGGGCAACTGTACTGTCACCAATATAGTAAATGGTTAACATAACATTTCCTCGCAGCTCATTTTTCGAATTTTCAGCACCACCGGAATGGCAATCACAACAGCCGTCAAGCCCGTACAGACATTGCTGACCATCATAGTGATACCCACCGCCTCCGCGCCGATGGATGTAAACTGCTGCAGCGCCCACAGCACCGGCACCCGGTACACAAAAACGCGCGCAACATTCAGCACCATGGTCAGTTTGGTATAGCCATAGCCCATCAGCAGGGCGATGGTGGCGGAATTGATGCCCAGGGTAATATACCCCAACATCTCCCATTGGTGGATGGAAACGATCATATCCCGGAACTCCGGGTCAAAATTATTGGAGGAGCGGGCAAAAATAGCCGCAAGAAAGGACAGCGTCTGGGACACCGTTACAAGGCCGATGACACCCACCAAAACCTGTACCGCCAGCAAGCAGAAATACAGCTGAAGGGTGCGCCGGTACTTGCAAGCGCCTCGATTTTGGCTGATTAACGGGGCGGTTCCATCGCAAAAACCCATATGCCATCCGGTGGTCAAGCCGCCAATATTATTGGAAATACCCAAGGCGCCCACCGTCAGGCCGCCATAGAGGCCGGACATGGAATTGACGATGACCTTTCCGGCGGCAAACAGCATCTTTTCCGCGGATACCGGGTAGGCCAAGTTCAAAACAGGCAAAACCGTATCCCGTTTCAGCCGAATATTTCCCAGTGCAAAACGGAACGCGCCTTCATCCTTCGGCGCGGTGATCAGAGCGTAGATCAGCAGCAGAAGCTGGCCTGCCAGCGTAGCCAGAGCGATCAGGATCAGCCCGCCACGCAGGACATACACAAAAAGGGCCGAAAGCGCCAATTTCACGCCGATCATAGACAAATTCAACACCAAAATCTTTCTGGCATGCCCACGACTGCGCTCGATGGCGATATAAACGGTGTTGAAAAAGCTGACCACCAAGGTCAAAATTTCCACCCGGAAATAGCCGGCGCCGGCCCGGATCAATTCCTCCGGGGTTTGCAGCAGCCGCAAAAACGGCACCGCGAAAGGCACCAGCAGGCAAACCACCAGTACGCCGACCATGGCCGCCATGGCATAGACCGTGGAAACCCGGTGGCGCACCTGAGCTTCATCGCCACGCCCATAGGCTTCGGATATTTTAATGCATCCGCCCACCGCCAGGCCGCTGCCCAAGGCATTGATCATCAGCGTGATCTGGCTCAGGCAGGCCACGGCGGATACGGCATCGGCGCTGATATGGGACGCCATCAGCGTATCGAGAATTTTGAAGATCTGCTGCAGCGCCTGGTACAGCGCCAGAGGCGTGCCAACCGTCAGCAACACTTTCATAGGCGGCGCGGTCAGCGCGTATTCCCGAAAGGAAGCGTCCTTCTTGGAAAATCCAACCATTTACAGCACCACGCCATCCTTGAAAATAGAAATTTCCCGGAAACCTTTTTCCTCCGTACGGGTCTGGCGGCCGGAAGCAACCTCCAGCACCAACGCCATCAGATCGGCAGCGGCCTCCTCCAGAGTCCGGGTGCCATCGGCCACCACGCCGGCATTGAAGTCGATCCAGCCCGCCTTTTTGGTAGCCAGCGGTGTATTGGTGGCGATTTTCATAGTAGGCGCGGGAGCGCCGAAAGGCGTGCCGCGGCCCGTAGTAAACAGCACCATATGGGCGCCGGCGGCGGTCAGCGCCGTAGACGACACCAGGTCATTGCCGGGTCCATAGAGCATATTCAGGCCCTTGACGGTCACGGCGTCGCCATAACCGATCACATCCATAATGGGAGCGCTGCCACCCTTCTGCACACAACCGCAGGACTTATCCTCCAGAGTGGTGATGCCGCCTTCTTTGTTGCCGGGGCTGGGATTTTCATAGACCACCTCATTGTGGCGCAGGAAGTAATTTTTGAATCCGTTGATCATATCCACAGCCTTATGGAACACCGTTTCATTGACGCAGCGGTCCATCAGGAAGCCTTCGGCGCCAAACATTTCCGGTACCTCGGTCAGCACAGTGCTGCCGCCCTGGGCCACCAGCATATCGGAAAAACGACCCACGGTTGGGTTGGCGGTGATACCGGAAAGGCCATCGGAGCCGCCGCACTTCATGCCGATCACCAATTCGGAGGCGGGAATTTCCTCTCTCCGGAATTGGCCGGCAAAGGCCGCCAGCTCTTCCAGCAGAACACGGCCCGCGGCGAATTCATCCTCCACAGCCTGGCAGGTAAGGAATTTTACCCGGTTTTCATCGTAGTCACCCAATTCCGCCACGAATTGCTCATGGGTCAGATTTTCGCAGCCCAAATGCAGCACCAATACGGCGCCCGCATTGGGATGCCCCGCCAGCGCCGCCAGCAGTTTCCGGGTCTGGGCATGGTCTTCGCCGGTCTGGCTGCAGCCAAAGGGATGGGGAAAGGTATACAGGCCGTCAATAGAGCCGGAAACCAGGTTCTGGTTGTCCTTTACCAGCAGCTTTGCCACATCGTTGACGCAGCCAACCGTGGGGATGATCCAGATCTCATTGCGGATACCCACCTTGCCGTCCTTCCGGCGGTAGCCCATAAAGGTACCGGGGGCCTGGGGCGCGGGATGGGTGATTTTTGGGGTGTAGGTGTATTCCACCTCGCCAGAGAGGTTGGTTTTCATATTGTGGGTATGGACCCACTCGCCGGGAGCGATGGGGGCCACCGCATGGCCGATGGAAAAACCGTATTTTACCACCTGGTCGTTTTCCGCCAGGTTCCGCAACGCCATTTTATGGCCCTGGGGAATGTCCATTTTGGCGGTTACGCCGGCAAACTGCGTGCCGGCAGCAATGGCGGTCAGCGCCACCGCCACATTGTCATCCGGATGAATGTGGATAAAATCAGGCATATCTTTTCTTCCTTTCCAAAGGTAAATTGTTGTTTACACTGCGATGATTCGCCGCACCCTTGGCCCCCTCGTTTTGAGGGGGCTGGCAAAAATCGGCGCTTCGGAGCCGATTTTTGACTGGGGGAGTTTCTAATTGTCGGTACAAAAACTCCCTCCGTCAGCCCTTTGGGCTGACACCTCCCTCAAAACGCGGGAGGCAAGGCGGCTGCGCCGCTAATGCCGTAAACAACAATTTATCTTACAAACAGCTTTTGTAAGCGGCCAGGGCGCCTTCCGCGCGGATCTTCTTCAGATTGGCGACGGTGGCATTTTCGAAGCCAGGAACAGCCGTCAGATCCTGACCCCACATCTGCAGGTTGGTCATGACAGCATGCACCAATTCCTCCTCGGAATCGTTGCGGTGATCATAGTAAAATTCCAGCGCCCAGCGATCATCGGAGCAGGTGTAGGTATTGCCCTTGGGACGACGGCAAACCAGGCCGCTGTCGTTCAGCTCCTGAATATCATTGGAGAAGAAGGCGATGTAGGCGGCAAAGCTCATGGTCATGCAGGTGGGCAGCTTGCCAAAGGTTTCCACATACTCCAGGAAGCTGGGCATACACCGGGCTCTCCATTTGGAAGTAGAATTCAAGCTGATGCTCATCAGCTCGTGATTGACGAAGGGATTGTTGAAGCGATCCTGAACAGCGGCGGCAAAACGCTTGCAATCCTCCTGGTCCAGAGGCAGCACAGGCACCACTTCACTGAGCAGCATTTTATTCATATAGCCCAGCACGGTTGCGTCCGCCATGCAATCACGGACGATGTCGAAGCCCGCCAGGTAAGCACCCAGCACAAAGCCGGTGTGGGCGCCGTTGAGAATGCGAACCTTACGCTTTTTATAAGGCGTCATGTCGGCAGCCACGAACACACGGTCCTCCAGGCCGGCCTTCCGGAAGGGCAGTACATCGTTGAGCGAAGGATCGCCCTCGATGACCCACAGGCCGAACACTTCGCCCACATCCAGCAGAGGATCGGCGTAGCCGTGCTTGGCTTCCAGCTGGGCCACTTCTTCAGCGTCACGGATGCGGCCGGGCACGATGCGGTCTACAAGAGAGCCGCAGAAGATGCATTCTTGGTTTACATAATTTCTGAACCCATCGTCCAAGCCCCACTGGTCGATATACTGGTTTACACACTTTAACAGCTCCTTGCCGTTGTTGTCGATCAGCTCGCAGGCCAGCATAAGAATACCCTTCTTGCCGGCCCGATAGCGCTGATACAGCACCTGGGTCAGCTTGCCGGGGAAGGAATTGGCAGGTTCATCCGTAAAATTGCAAGTCGGGTCATAAACGATACCGGCCTCGGTGGTATTGGAAACGATGATCTGAAGGTCATCGGAAACAGCCACTTCCATCATGGCATCAAAGCCGGCCTTTTCATAGGGGTTGAGGCAACGGGACACGGAGGAGATCACACGCTTATCATCCACCTTTTGGCCGTTCTGGCTGCCACGCAGATACAAAGTGTACAGGCCTTCCTGCTGGTTGATCAGCTCGGTCAGACCGGGCGCGATAGGCTGCACCAGCACGCACTTGCCGTTCCAGCCGGCCTTTTCATTGGCCAGATCAAACCAATAGTCCACGAATGCCCGCAGGAAATTGCCTTCGCCGAACTGCAGCACCTTTTCCGGCGCCTTTTCCAAAATATAGCCATCATAACCGGTCTGTTTCAAAACCGCATAATTGAGCTTTTCCATAAAAATGGACCTCCTATATGTAAAATAAATAGCCTTATATTGTTTCCTTGCTTATTGTGGCATACGCCCCGAAGTTGACTTCCGAGGTTTTCCCACTCATTTTGATAAATATCGGGAGAAAACGCACCGAAAGGTGCGTTTTCTCCATTTTATATCAGGGCTGCTTGCCGATATAGGCCAGGATGCCACCGTCTACATACAGGATGTGACCGTTGACGAAGTTGGAGGCATCGGATGCCAGGAACACGGCAGGACCTGCCAGGTCCTCCGGCTTGCCCCAGCGCTCGGCAGGGGTCTTGGCGATGATAAACTGGTCGAAGGGGTGACGGCTGCCGTCGGGCTGGATCTCCCGCAGAGGAGCGGTCTGGGGAGTTTCAATATAGCCGGGGCCAATGCCGTTGCACTGAATATTGTACTTGCCGTACTCGGAGCAGATATTGCGGGTCAGCATCTTCAGGCCGCCCTTGGCCGCGGCATAGGCGGACACGGTTTCACGGCCCAACTCACTCATCATGGAGCAGATGTTGATGATCTTGCCATGACCCTTTTCGATCATGCCGGGAATACAGGCCTTAGCCACAATGAAGGGGGCGTTCAGGTCCACATCAATGACCTGACGGAACTCCGCGGCGGTCATTTCGCACATGGGGATACGCTTAATGATACCGGCATTGTTCACAAGAATGTCGATCACGCCAACATCCTCCTTGATCTGGGCGACCAATGCGTTCACAGCATCCTCATCGCAGACATTGCAGATATAGCCGTGGGCACGGATGCCTCTCTCAGCATAAGCCGCCAGGCCCTTATCCACCAGATCCTGGCGCAGATCGTTGAAAACGATGGTAGCGCCCGCGTCTGCAAGTCCGCAGGCGATGGCGAAGCCAATGCCGTAAGAGCCGCCGGTGATCAGGGCTACCTTGCCGGTCAAATCAAAGTTATTCATATTATGTTTCCTCCTTATTGGATAAAAGTAATTCGGTGTATGTCATCAGGAAAGGCGCCAAGCCTTTGGCGTCATTTTCCACGATGGGTTCGGAAATATAGTAGCCGTAGCTGCCGTCCCGGCGGCGGTTGTTTTCCGGGCCCAGGCCGGCCACCAGGCAAATGCCGCCCAGGTTCAGATTGCCCTGGGTTTCTGTCAGATAACGGCGGCAAATGCTTTCAAAAATATCCCGGCCAACAGCGGCATAGGACTTGTCCAGAATGCCCAAACGCGCGCCCTTCAGGTAGAAATAGGCCACCATGGCAGAACCGGAGGTTTCGGGGTAATTACCTTCCCGGCCCACTTCGGTGGGCACCTGCCAAAGCATACCGCTTTCCTCATCGATGTAAGGAAGCAAATTCCCGGCCAGTTCTTCGGCAATAGCAATCATTTCCTTGCGGAAATCTTCCCGCTCCACCTGGCTGGTCACATCGATCAGCGCGGCGGAAAACCAGCCCAGGCTCCGGAGCCAGGCATTTTGAGAGCATCCGTTCTCCCCTGCCCAGAAAGCTTTTTTGCTGGCGTCATAGCCGTGGCGATACAGGCCTGTAATAGAATCAAACATCCTCTGCCGCACCGTACGGAACTGGCCCAAAATATCATCCAGATGGGCGCCGTTTTCATACTCGATGGTGTACTTGGTGTAAAACACCTGGGCCATATAAAGGCCGTCCAGCCACACCTGATTGGGATAAATAGCCTTATGCCAGAAACTGCCCTCATGGGTGCGGGGCTGCCGCTGAAGCTGGCCGTAGAGGGTATCGATTGCCTTGCGGTACTTCTCTTTCCCGCTGAGGGCGTACACATCAAACAGCACGCGGCCTTCGCAGATATTGTCCAGATTATAGTCTTCTTCCCGGAAGCCACGCAGGCTGCCATCCTCGAATACATAATAATCCAGGAAATGCTCCGCAAAGGTGTAGTACTTTTCTTCCCCGGTAATGCGATACAGGTTCAGCAGCGCGATCATCATGCAGCCGTCAATGTAATTCCAGCCGTTGATTTTGCCCTGGTGTATCTTCTCAATGTTCCACAGAGGCTTATCCGGGGCGGATTCCGCCATAATGCGCTGCACATAGCGCTCAATGGTATTCATTCATCCACCACCTCATCCACATTTACCGCAATCAGACGGTCGCCGTCCTGCCCGGACATGGTCACATTTTTCAGCCGCACTTTCCGGACGCAATTGAAATACAGACCCCGCTTGCATTCCGGGTCAATAAAGTCCATCATAGCAGGCCGACCGGGCTGCGCGTCCGGCTTGAAGGTGAAGCTGACATTTTCTATGGTGACGGAGCCAATGGGCTGTTCCGTCAAACCGTAAAAATAGCCAGCAGCCCATTCGCAGTCGGTACACCGCATATCCCGGAAGGTAAACGAGCCCAAATAGGGAGTCGTATCGTCCACCGGATGCGCTTCCTTGCTCCAGACGATCTCCTCATGGCCGTCCGGGTCGCAGAAATAGTACATATTCATCACCAGCGGCGCCATCACATTATCCATGCGGATGTTAGAAAATTCCACGCCGTCAATGACCGCGTATTTGCCCCGACCGCGGCGGGTCTTGATCCGCAAGCCCCGGTCGGTATGCTTGAAATAGCACTGGCTGACGGTCAGATCCTTGACGCCGCCGGACATCTCGCTGCCCAGCACCATGGCGCCGTGGGCATACTCCATCAGGCAGTTGCGGACGATGTGGGCGGTGGCCGGAGTCTGATACTTCATACCCATGTACATTTTTCCGGATTTAATGGCAATGGCATCGTCGCCTACGGAGAAACGGACGCCGATATAACGCACATCATGGCAGGATTCCGGGTCCGTGCCATCGGTATTGGGGCTATCCTTAGGGGCTTCCACAGCGATATTGTAGAAATACACGCCCTTACAGAAGAACGGGTGGAAATTCCAACAGGCGGAATTGCGGCCCAGGATGCCGTGGAATGTCACATTTTCACAATGATTGAAAAACACCAGCTTGGGACGGCCGATTTTCCGTTTCTTGACATCCACCCACCAGGTGGAGTTGACCGCATTGCCATCGATCACGCCCCGGCCCACGATGTGGACATTTTTCGCGTGGTGGGCGCTGATAAAGCTCTGGCGGCAAGGGAATGGATTGCCCTCCCAGGAGCTCACCTGAATAGCTTCGCCGGTCTGCGGGTCGATGATCTCACCGGGCAGGATGGCATAATGCTCCTCGCAAGGGTCTGCCAACAAAATCGCGCCTTCCTGCAGCTCCAATGTCATATTGGATTTCAGTACCAGCGGGCGCACAAAATAGGTGCCCCGTGGCACCATGACCCGTCCGTTTTCCGGGCAGGCAAACATGGCGTTTTGGATGGCAGCGGTATCATCGGTGACGCCGTCGCCGACAGCGCCAAAATCCCGCGCATTCAAGCAGCCGCTTTCGGCGGCTGTGGTAAAAGAAACCGAATCTTCCCCGATGGAAACGGTGTAGGCCGTGTTAGGCTTCAAATCGAACAGGGAAAAAACGTTGGTGCGCTCGCCCTGGAGGGCGGGCGCACCGTTAACAGATACATCGTAGGGGGCTTCCGCGTAATAGGGAGCCCTGTTATTCAGTTCAAAGCAGGCAGAAACAGAGGAGGCGTACAGCAAATGAAATTTCATATCACAGCCCTCAAACCGTTACGGCTTCCTGCTCGATGACCATTTCTGTTTCCACATCGAACAGATATGTGCTTTCATAGGGGATGGAGAAGGAAATTTCCTCGTCCATTTCCGGCGCGTCGTGGGGATTGACCTTCAAAATGGCATTGGCGGCGCCAATATTGACATAAACATTGGTATTGTCGCCCAGCATCTCCGTCAGTTCTACTGTAGCGTTCAGCACATGGGCATTTGCCTGCTGACCCAGGGTAATGGCCTCAGGGCGGAAGCCGAAGTACACTTCCCTGCCCTCGTATTGGGCGGTACGGCTGCCCAGATGGCGGGAAATATCCAGCTTGCAGCCACCGACTTCGATGCAGCCGCCACGGACAGGCGCCCGTAGGAAGTTCATGGGAGGCTCGCCGATAAAGCCAGCTACAAAAACATTGACGGGCTTGAAATACAGCTCGTAGGGCGTACCTACTTGCTGGATATAGCCGTGCTTCATAATCACGATCCGGTCCGCCAGGGTCATGGCCTCCACCTGGTCATGGGTGACATAGATGGTGGTGGCGCCGGTCTGACGGTGGATCTGGGCGATTTCCGCACGCATGGTCACACGCTGCTTGGCATCCAGGTTGGAAAGGGGCTCGTCCATCAGGAACACGCCCACCTTCCGGATAATGGCGCGACCGACGGCCACGCGCTGGCGCTGACCACCGGAGAGCGCCCGGGGCATTCGGTCCAGATAATCCGTCAAGCCCAGGATATGGGCCACATTTTTTACCTTTTCGTCAATCAAATCTTCGTCAACGCCCTGCAGCGTCAGGCCAAAGGCCAGATTGTCATACACGGACATTTGGGGATACAGCGCATAGCTCTGGAACACCATGGCCACCTCCCGTTCCCGGGGGCCCATATCATTGGCGTAGACGCCGTCGATGTAAAATTCGCCGCTGCTGATATTCTCCAGGCCGGCGATCATCCGCAGCGTAGTGGATTTGCCGCAGCCCGAGGAGCCGACAAACACGATAAATTCGCCCTTCTCGATCTCCAGGTCAAAATCATGGACCGCGTGGAAACCGTTGGGGTAGATTTTATTGATTCCTTTCAGCGTTAAGTAAGCCATATTTTGTTCGCTCCTTCTTCAGAATTATGCGCCATTGGCCGCCGCGGCAGCCTTAGCATCCCGCAGAATGCTTTTCAGCAACCGCTTGATGCCGATAAACAGCATATCATAGCCCATGCACAGAATACCAAACAGCACCGGCTCCACGCCAATGGGAACGGTATCCTCCAATGCAAAAATGGATATGATCGCGTAGTTGAGCAGATTATAGGTCATATACACACAGTAGATGATCACAGCGGAATACACCAGATTCAGCACCATGCTGACCATGCCTTTTTTGGGGAACAGCATCCATTTATCATGCTGGCCGGGGGTTTTTTCCAAAAAGCGGATGGTATTGTTCACCAGAAGATCCGTCACCATGCCCATGGCGATGGCTAAGATAAACAGCATATCCAGCATGCCGGACACATAGTTGCCCAAACCCCACAGGAAGAAGAAGCACACCGCGCCGGCAAACCAGGCCTTGATGAAGGGGATCTTCACCGCCATGGGAATCTTGAAGCCCTTTTTGGTGGTATATTTTTCCAGTTCTTCCTGGGTATATTCCTCCGCTTCACCGGATTGGGCTTCCACCAGCCGTTCTACAGCGTCGCTTTTCAGTTGATAATTGGTACTTTCTTCCGCTTTTGTATTGGTTTCGTTTTCTTTCATGGTATCAGTCGGTAATCTCGATTTCGGCCATCTGACCGTTGTCGTCCACAGCAATGGAGGTGTTGATCTTCTTCAGCAGCTTGCTGTAAAGAGGCAGCAGCGCCACCAGCGCGGCGGTGATGATCACCAGCACCATGTGTACGCCCAGCATATTGTAAGCCTGGCGGATGTACTTGGTGGTTTCATCCAGCTTAATGGGGCTTTCCGTCCGGTAAACTGCGGCCAAAATGGCATTGCAATAATGAATATTGCAATAGATCATCACGCCAAACATGGCAAACATGAGAAGGATCATGGGGATGTTGGGCTTTTTGCGTCTGGGGAAGGCATTGAGCATACAAACCATGCTCAAAAGCGACAGCAGCATGATGCAGAACTGGCACAGGCCCATGCCCTTGCCCTGGATCTTGGCGGTGGTATCCGCCACATCCGTCAGGTTCAGGGAGAACACCAGGAAGGACACCAGCAGCATCACCAGGGGGATCATAGAGGGGTTCCGCTTCAGGGACACCACAAAGCGGCGCAGGGATTCCTTGGTTTTTGCCAAATCATACAGGATCAGATCCAGCAGCAGGGATATACCGGCGGGAATGCAGACCACCCAAAGGGGCAGCACACCGTGCTTGTCCATAAGGAACACGTCCGCCAGCAAAGCTACGGCGGTGAACCAAACAGAGCCCTTGATTTTGAAAAGGAGCAGTGCGGCAGAGCCGATCAGCGCGATGCCAATGGGCGCGAATACTGCCCACAGAGGCGCGTAGGAGAAGCTATACAGCATGACGGTTTCCGCCACCAGCGCCAAAACGGCAACAATGGCAAGAATTGCATGCGGGAGGGGAAAAGTTCTGTTCTTAAGCTTCATGCTGTCACCTCCACTTTGATGGCGTTGGTGGTTTCTTTATCGAAGAAATGCTTTTTGGTAATGGAAATGGAGGCAATGTCGCCGGCTTTGTAGTTGCACCAGCCGGCCAGCTTGCAGGTGATGCGCTCGCCTTCGCCCTGGCTGCCGATATGGCCGTGAACCAGAGTGTTCATGCCCAAATTTTCATTGGTGGTGACCTTTAGCTGGAAATCGCCGCCAACAACCGTGTTTTCAGGCCGGAAGCCCAGCACGATCTGCTTGCCCACATAAGGCGCCAGCGCCTTCTTTTCCTGCTCGTTCAGCGACAAAGAGAAGCACTTGGTCTGCACGCGATCAGCTTCCACCATGGCGTCCAGGAAATTCATGGGCGGCAGGCCAATAAAGCTGGCCACAAACAGATTGGCGGGGGAATCATACAGCTCCAGAGGCGTGCCGATCTGCTGCACATGGCCCATGGACATACAAACGATCCGATCCGCCAGCGTCAATGCCTCGGTCTGGTCATGGGTAACATACAAAATGGTGGCGTTCAGACGCTTGTGCAGCAGCAGGATCTCTCTTCTGGTGGCGCTGCGCAGCTTGGCGTCCAGGTTGCTCAGGGGTTCGTCAAAGAGGAACAGCCGGGGATTGCGGACAATGGCGCGGCCCATGGCCACACGCTGCCGCTGACCGCCGGAAAGCTGCGCCGGCTTCTTATTCAGCTGGTCCGTCAAGCCCAGAACTTCCGCCGCAGCCAGCACTTTTTTGTGGATCACATTGGGGTTTTCCTTCCGCAAGGTCAGGGAGCAGGCCATGTTTTCATAAATGGTCATATGGCCATACAGGGCGTAGTTCTGGAATACCATGGCAATATCCCGGTCCTTGGCAGGGGCGTTGGTCACATCCTTGCCGTCCAGCAGCATTTTGCCCCGGGTGATGTCCTCCAGGCCGGCCACCATACGCAGTGTGGTAGACTTGCCGCAGCCGGAGGGGCCGACCAAAACGATCAGTTCACCGTCTTTTACATCCAGATTGAAATCAAAAACGGCCTGAACATTGTTATCATAAACTTTTTCTAAATGTTGTAAGCTCAGTTCTGCCATAATCGTCTTCCTCTCACTCGGTTCCCTTTTCCAGGGAACGGATGTAACCTGCCAGCGTCTTATTGTTTACATAGCTGGTAATGGCGCCGGCAATGCAGCAGATACCGCTGATAGCCAGGCAGGCCACCACAAACCAGTGCTGGCTGTCGGTCATGACCGCGTATTCCACTTCCTGGATCACCACGGTAGCGGCGTGGGCCTTCGCAGGCAAATAGAAGATGCGGACGAACTGCATCAGGCCAATGCCGATCAGCAGCGGCGTATAGCCGGTTTTGCGGCTTTTGACGCCTTCAGATGCCAGGAAGGCCGACAGCATGAACAGCAGATTGTAAATAATGGAAGCGCCGATGACCCAGGTGTAGTAATAAGAGCCCACATCGGTCTTATAAATGCTGACAAAGTACAGCGCGTCCAGCACAATGGCTGCCATCACCAGGTTAGCGGAAAGCTTATCCTTGGTGTAGCGCATGCGGTCTTTGCGGGTGTTACGATCTTCCAGTGTCATACGCTTCCCTCCTTTCCGGCGCGAAGCAGCTTGGCTTCATCGCGCATCAGCAGGATCTTCCAAACCAAATTCACGATCAGCAGCGCCACGGAAAGCAGCAGCAGACCGTCAGTAACATAGTGCAGATCCAGCATCAGGGTAGAGTCGGTATACAGGGTATTCCACTTTTCAGAATATTCCTTCAGCGCCTCAAAGTCCACAGTGGTGAGGAACTGATGCTTGAAGGCCTCGATCTGAATGTGGGACCAAACAGATAATCCAATGGCGCAAAGGCTGTAAAGGCCGATGGCCACATAATTGCCAATGTAATATTTTCTGCGAACCTGGGTGTTGGTCAGGAACAGCAGGCAGGAAACGACGATCAGACCGACGCTCATATTAACGAACTGGCGGTTGAATTCCTGCATATCGTAGTAAATAATGGAACCCGGGACTTTGGTATCATACAAGTCATTGGGGTTTCTCATGGTGGACTTCAAACTGTCGAAAATGTCCGTAATAATGCCCAAAGAATAGACAAAGCAAATGGCCGCGGCAATGATCGCCAGCAGGCACACGATTTTTTGGAAGCGAAGCTGCTTTTTGTACATAATAGCCTCCTCGTTGATCAAGGGGTTCCTCACCGGGGGTGCTGAGCGCCCCCGGCTTTTGGACCTACATCAACTGATGTGGTTAAAGGTTATACCCGAAGGTCACGGCCAGGCAGCCGCAGGGAGAAACTTAGTTCAAGGTTTCGTAGTAAGCCAGCAGGCGGTCGAAGGCATCCTGCTTCAGCTCCAGATACTGGGCGCCGCTCATGGCGGAAGCAACAGTTGCGGCAGCGTCAGCAGCGGAATCGAAGCCAGACTCGGTGCAGTTGCCGGCGATCAGGGAAACGAAGATATTGGACTTGCCCTTGGAGGAGCTGAACTTCTCGGACAGGTCGGTGTAGCCGCCGATCATGTCGTTCTCGTCCTTGGTGTTGGGCAGAACGGTGGGAATGGAGGTGTACCAGGGGTTCTCAGCCACAGCCAGCTCGGGATGCTAGATGGTGACCAGAGCGATAGCCACGGAGATGTAGCCTGCGCCTTCCTTGCCGTCAACAGAAGTGCACTGGAACTCGAATGCCTGGCTCTTCATGAAGGACAGGGTGGAGCCCAGGTAGTAACGGGCGTAGTTGGTGTAGTTGCCGGAAGCCTTTTCCCACAGCTCAGCGAAGGTGGCATCGGCGATCACGGGCATTTCGGTGCCGTTGAAGTTGAAGGTGACGAAGGAGCCGTCAGCGTTGGTCTTAATGAACTCGTTGGGGCCGTAGCTCATCAGAACCTGGCCTTCGTAGGAGTAAGCGTAGTCGATCAGCTTCAGAGCAGCATACAGCTTGTTCTGGTCGTTGCCGATACCGGCCTTGGACAGAGCCCAGCCGTCGGTCTTAACACTTCTCCAGGACTCGGTGAAGCGCATGTACTTCTCGGTGCCGTCATTCCAGCGGGCAACAGGAACCATAACGGCTCTGTACTGCTCGCCGTCGCCCAGGACGGTCTCATTGTAAACGGTCTGGGTCTGGTTGTAGTCATAGTGCATGAAGCCCAGGTCGTTCTGCAGCATGGTCTTGGTGGATTCCTTGGACATATCCACGAAGGACTGGGAGATCAGGCCCTCGTCTACCAGAGCGTTCATGCGCTCCAGAGCTTCGTAGGTAGCCGCTTCCTGACGGGCATCGTGCAGCCTGCCATCGGTGCCAACGTACAGGTAATCCTGACGGGATTCCAGGCCGCGGACGCCGAACAGAGTGCCGCAGAAGCGGAACATGTCGACACGGCGCTGGTTGTTGTCATCTTCACGGGAGAACAGGCCTTCGACATTGTCGGTGCCGTTCAGGGTCTGGGGGTTCGCAACAACGCAGCGCAGCAGGGCGACCAGCTCGTCAGCGTCCCAGGCAGCGTTCTGGCCGATGAACAGGTCAGCACGGTTTTCGCCATAGTAGCCGTTGTAAGCTTCGTCGTTATACTTACGCAGCATGTTGACAGCCTGAACGCCGGTGACAGTGCCGGAAGCCAGAGCATCATTCATGATCTTAACGATGTTGCCAGCCTTGTCATAGTCCTTAGTCAGCTTCTCAACACCGGTG
>JAZOAD010000109.1:0-6920 GCA_045595225.1 Faecousia sp. | reverse complement strand
CAGAACGAGGTCATCTCGATCCCGTTCTCTACATTCCGCTACGGAATGGTAGCGGCGCATGTGCTTTTGTTTGTTTTCTTTCTCCGTATGCCTACGGGTAAGGAGCATTTGCCGCGGTTCGTGAAAAAGAGCGATGGCATTCCTGCACCGAAAAAGCTGATGTGGGGTACATATCTTCTTATGTTCATTATCGCGCTGATGGGCGTTGCCGGTCCTGCGGTCGTCGGCAAGGTAGAGCACGGCGTTTCCATTATGTATTTGGTCGTGGCTCTTTCCTGCTTTGCTATGTATTTGCTTCACAAAAAGGCGAATATTCATCCTTTCAGACTGATGCCCGTGCTGGTGGGGCTTGGCGGTCTTGGTTTTATTATGATGATTGCAACCTCCTACGTTCCCGCGCTTGCCTATGTCGCCTGCGGACTTATTGGATTTGGCGTGGCGGCTTGCCTGCTTGCCCCGCTTTACGGTGTGCCGATCATGAAGTCCTATCCGTCGAAGCACATAGCTCCTTCTATCATCGGACTTGCTCTCTCGGCGGTTCTTGTTCACGCCGTTATTGCCGAGATGTTCTTGGGCGCACCTACCGCGCTGTACATCTTCTATGCGGTGATCATGGGTGTTCTTGTGTTCGTGTACACGCAGGTGGAACCGTTTTTGATGTTCGCCCTTCGTCGTAGGATCACGGACGAGGAAGCCGTTCCCGCAGAAGCGGAAGAAGCGGTCGTTGTTCCCGCCACAGAGGTCGAAACGAAAACCGAGCCTGTGGTTACTGTCGAAGCGGATACCACGGGAGATCCCCTGGATGTTCTCAGCAAAAAAGAAAGAGACGTCGCCGAGCTTATCTGCCTCGGTTATGCCAACAAGGATATTGCAACGATGCTGTTTATTTCCGATCACACGGTAAAGGATCACACCAAGAGCATTTACCGTAAAACCAACGTTCACAGCCGACTGGAACTGGCGGCGCTGGTGAACGGCTACCGCGTAGCAAACAAGAAATGAAAAGAGGCTCGCAAGCTTACCGCCTGCGAGCCTTCTGCTTTATCGATTGGATGCCCCAAAGATTTTGGGGCTCTGACAAGAATGTGTCTTTTAGATGTACCCTGTAATTATTCTTTTTTGTTTAACACGAGATTCTGCTGATTGTTTATGCCGCATAGCGTCAGGGTTTTGTCGCCGATCACAATTGAAATACTCGTGGTCGTTTCTTCCATCGTATAGTGCAGCACGCCGTTATTCATATAGAAAGATAAAAACCATCGGGTATAAGCCCCGCAGCACTAAACAGATGTTTTATACTGCAGACGGAATCTAAAAGCTATAAGTAAAAAAGTAGTACAAGGCGTTCGTCTGCCGGGAAAACAGGTTTTGGACGAAATGGCAGACAAACAAAAAGCAGTCCCGGAAGAGGCGAACATTGCCTCCTTCGGGACTGTTTTCTATGTAGTAAAAATCATATCGGAACTCAAAAATGTAGTAAATTTGTAGTAAAATGCGAAAAAATCGTGGTTTTACGTGGTTTTAGGGGGTATTTTGAGGCTAATTCAGATGGTTCCATGGCAGACGAACAGTATCTTTTTCATAGGGAAACCCTCGCTTTCGTGAGGGTATTATAGCACAGATTAGGGAGGATTGCAACCAAGGCTTCCCCCTGGGGAGAAGGCCTTTGCCCGTCCCGTCGGCAAGCGTTACACCGTTGGTATGGCTGCGCTATTTACGATATGGCTTTCGAAAGGGAATCAGCCGGTTTCCTCGGAAGCGGCGCTTTGCTGGCGGGCATCCAGGTCTTCCAGCATCTTGGCATAAAATTCTTCGCTGATCTTGTACTTTTTCAAATACACAATGTAGCCCACAATGATCATCAGCAGCGGAACGGCAAACATCGCCAGCTTCACGATCAGCTTTCCCCGGCTGTCGAGGGCATCCACCGTGCCGCCATCCTGCTGGATGCCGGAAATGATCAGGGTCATGCTGACGATGCCTGTGGCCAGCGCGCCGCCGATCTTATTGATCAGAGGCTGGATGGAGAAGGTGATGGATTCGTTGCGCTTGCCCAGCTTCCACTGACCATATTCCACAGTATCCGCCAGGAACATCAGCATCAGCGTCTGGATAAACGCCTGGCCCACGAATACCAGCACCGCGCCCAAGGCGATCAGCGCCAGAGAAACCTCGGCAAAGAAGAAAATAACATAGCCCAGCAGCACCAGCGCGGTGCCAAGAGTATACAGCTGGCGGCGGTTCAGCTTCTTAGCCACCAGGGGGTACACAGAAAGAGTGCCCAGCTGGGACACGCCCACCACCGCAACCAGCACCACATACATGCTCTCGTTGCCGAAGAGGTAACGCATATAGTACACCGCGAAATTTACGGTGGTGCAGTAGCCCACCATGAACAGGCCCATGGCCAAAGTGGTCCACATTAGCTGATCGTTTTTCAGCAGCGCGCGGAACATTTGCTTAATGGAAGTGGATTCCTGCTGCTGAACGGGGATCCGCTTTTCCTTCACACCCAGCAGAGGGAACAGCAGGCCCAGCAGATACACCACCGCGATCACCACCGCGCACCAGAACCACACCTGGGGGGTGTTGCCCAGGGCGGCGGTCACAGGCTGCCAGGCGACCATCACGATGTACATGCCGATATTGGCGCATATACGGGCGAAAGCGCCGCTCTTTTCCCGCTGCTTTTGGTCGGAAGACAGCACCGGCAGCAAAGTCCAGTAGCCGATGTCATTGATGCCATAGGCAATATCCCACAAAAGGTAGGCCGCGCCAAAGAGGATCACAAACCCCCAGCCGCTGCCGATGCCCGCAAACAGGAGCACGGAGAAAATGGCGCTGAGCACGCCGCCCACCAAAATGGCAGGCTTAAATTTGCCCCAGGGGGAACGGATATTATCAATGATCAGGCCGGTGATGGGGTCGTTAAACGCGTCGAAGATCCGCATTACGGAAAGAATCATGGTAGCCGCGCCGAATACCCACAGGGGAAGACTCAGCACATCGGACAGAAAGTAAAGCAGGGTATTGGCCTCGAAAGCGTAAAACATATCCCGGCCTACTGTGCCCAGGCCAAAATACAGGCGATTGCGATCATCCAGAGATCTCATGGTCAGTTACCTCCTCGATAATAAAAAGTTCAGAGCCAAAATCCGTCAGCGTCCGCTGATTTTTGTCATAGCCGGTGCCCCGGAACAGGGGCAGCAGCCGGACGCCGGCCACCAGCGCAGCGCCGCTGACTTGCGTTTCCTGGGCCCCATCCGGCAGCGTGATCATCCGGTCCGCCGTCCGCAGGATCAACCCATTTGGATTTAAGTCCACAGGGGCCACATGCTTGACAAGGCTGCCAAACTGACCCACCCGCAGGGCCTGAGGATTGCTGCGGAAATGATATCGCGTTTCCTTATCCAGCGCCTTCAGCCGCAGGGTTTCATAACCCGGCGCGGCGCTTACCGTTTTGCGGAACACACCGGCAAGCGCCCTGCCGTTTTTGGTCACCTGCCAGCCGTTTTCCAGCCGGTCAAACCGGCCAAACTGGAAAATATCCCGGTAGCGCTTATACAGCTCGATCTGCTTGCGGATCTCATCCTTCTCGATCCTTAACAGGTGCTTCAGATCCAGTTCATACCCCAGGCAGCCGAAGAAGGAAACATTGCCCCTGGTGCAAAGGGGCGTGGTCCGCAGGGTTTGGGCATGGGGTGAGGCGCTGACATGGGCGCCAAAGGTGGACTGGGGATACAGACAGGAAAGATTTCCCTGGATCGTCAGCCGCTCGATGGGATCCGTATTATCCGAGCACCAAATTTGCGGGCCGAAACAGAGCATACCCAAGTCAAACCGGTTGCCGCCGGAAGCGCAGCTTTCCAGCAGATTATGGGGCCGGGGCGTAAAGATTCGGTCCAAAACCTCATAAAGGCCCAGGATATAGCTGTGGGCTTTGTGGCCCAGGGCAACGCTGTGGCGGTTCATATCCCATTTCACATAGGTGATATTGGCGCTGTCCAGCACGGCGCCCATATTTTCCACGATATAGTCCCGCACCTGGGGCTTTGTCAAGTCCAGCAGCAGCTGATGGCGGCCCAATACGGGGGCGAAATCATCGGTCAGCGCCCAATCGGGATGGGCCCGATACAGATCGGAATCCATATTCACCGACTCCGGCTCAAACCAAAGACCAAATTCCATACCCATGGCATTGACCTTTTCGGCAAGACCGCCCAGGCCATGGGGCAGCTTTTTTTCGTTGACCTTGTAATCTCCCAGGCCGGCTTGATCGCTGTCCCGCCGGCCAAACCAGCCGTCATCCAGCACGAACAGCTCACAGCCCAGATCCCGGGCTTCCTTGGCCAGGCCGATCAGACGATTGTGATTAAAGTCGAACATACAGCCTTCCCAATCGTTGTAAAGAACGGGGCGGGGCTTGTACTGCCATTGCTTCGGCACAATGTTTTGGTTGACAAAATCATGCATTTTCCGGGACAGGCCGCCGAAGCCTTCCGAAGAGAAGGCCAGCGCCGCCTCCGGCGTTTCAAAAGTATCGCCGGGCTGCAAAATATGGCAGAAATTTGCGGGCGAAATGCCCTGCATCACACGGACCAAGCCCTGCAGCGATTGCTGGGCAGAGCCGTAATGATTGCCGGAATAGACCAGATTGAAGCCATAGACCCGGCCGGAATCCTCCGTCGCGCCCGGTTCAGAAAGCAGGAAGCCGGGATTGTGGCGGTGGGAGGAGAAGCCGGTAACGCTTTCGTTCACCACCCGGCTGGAGCGCACCGGCAGGGTATGTCTGCGCATCTCCGCGATCCACCCGCCGTCAAAGGTGGTCATTTCAAAATCACCCGGCAGATCCACCATAAAACTCATCAGTTTTTGGACGCTGACCGGCTTCTCGCCAGTGTTTTTCAGCACTGTCCGCCGGGTAAGCAAACCGTCAAACAGAGAAAAGAGCAGCTTCAGCTCCATGCCGGGCTGGGACATGGTGATCACCAGTGTCTGCGCCGCCCCCTTCGCCTGGGGCAGCGCGCCGTTCATGGGAACAACGCCTTCCAAAATTTCATGGCTGACATAGCGGAAATCTGTGGCGCTTTCCATTTCCAGGGGGCTTTCCCGATAATCGCCCCGGCCGCAGCCGCTCCATGCAAGGCCCATGGCGTCCGGGCAGCTTCCGGTGTCGCTATCCTCCAGCAGCACAGACGCGCCCCAGCCCAGTCCCGGCTGCAGCAAAAACGCGGGCCAATCTTCTGTTTGTACCGGCTCGCCGAAATGCAGCAGCTCCAAAAGGCCGTAGGCATTGATCCGCATCAGGCAGGAAAAGCCGCTGCCGTGAAGGCCGAATATGCCGTTTTTATACTCGATCATCGTACATCATACTCCTGACTTGCAACATACTGACGGAAAAGTTCCTCATTTACGCCGCCGGCAGCGATAATTTCCCGGAAAAACTCACCGGATCTTTTCACGTTCCGCTGCCGGGATTGGGTGTCCACGCTGACCAGGCCGAATTTTGCGCTATTGCCCTCCACCCATTCGAAATTATCGCAGAAGCACCAGTGATAATAGCGCCGGAAGGGCAGCCCGGATTGGCTGATGGCCTGCAAATGATCATAAAGATAGCGGCAGCGGAAGCGGTCATCCTTGTCGCAGGTGCCGTTTTCCGTGATCCAGATGGGCCGGGGAAGCAGGTCATACAGCTCCCGGCTGCACTGAACGATGCCGTCGGGATAAATTTCCCAGTTCAGATCGTTGCGGGGGCTGTTTTCCTTCACACCGTCGGCGAAACTGTCCACGGTGGAACGGGTGTAGTAATTCACGCCGATAAAATCGGTGTATTCGCCCCGGGGCAGATCGCCCCAATTGCGCAGCGGCAGGGAAAATTTACCCAGCGTCATGGCCTGGGTCAACGCGTCCTGGAACAGCCACTTGGTCAATTGGGCGCAGAAGCGATGCCACAGATTTTTCTCA
Source organism: Faecousia sp. (assembly GCA_045595225.1). Taxonomy (GTDB): domain Bacteria; phylum Bacillota; class Clostridia; order Oscillospirales; family Oscillospiraceae; genus Faecousia. Next base: position 956 of record JAZOAD010000109.1, on the reverse strand, counting down.
TTTTTGGGTGCGAATACCCGCACATGATTGGCGCAGCCCACCATGGTATCGGTATAGCCCGCTTTTTGCCGCATGGCATGGATCCTTTGATAGGCCTGAATATGGCAGAAAGCCAGATTTTCCATCACGGCGATGGTCTTGCCCAGGCTTTTCTCGCCGGGAGGCCAGGCGCCGAAGAAATAGGAATTGGTAGCGTATACATTGGGCTCGTTGATGGTGATATAATCGCTGCAAAGGTCGCCGAACCGCTCCACCACCAGCTCCACCAATTTGATATAATGATGCAAATTTTCCTTTTTCGTAAAGGCGCCCATGTTCTCAAACCACATAGGATTGGAAAAGTGATGAATGGTCAGTAGCGGACGGATGCCCTGTTTTTTCAGCTCCAGCAGCTCCTGGCGATAGCGGTCCACAGCGGTTTCGTCGACTTCATCGGGGGCCGGCATCAGCCGGGCCCATTCCACGCTAAAGCGATAGAGCTGAAGACCCATTTTTGCCATCAGGGCCGTATCCTCCTGCCACTTGATCCAATGGTCATTGCCGGTGGCAGGGTCTGTGTTGTCCGTAATGCGGCCTTTTTTGTACCAATCGTTCCAATTGGAGTCCACTTCGCCGCCTTCAATTTGGGTGGACGCGGTGGATACGCCCAGAAGCATGCCCTCAGGAAGAGAAAAATTCATAGAAACACCTCCCTTTTTTACCATTTTAAATAGAAAAAACCCCATTGTCAATCATATTTATTGGTGACAGCTCCCGCTCCATATGGTATAGTGTAAATAGATAAATTGTTGTTTACACTGCGATGATTCGCCGCACCCTTGGCCCCCTCGTTTTGAGGGGGCTGGCAAAAATCGGCGCTTCGGAGCCAATTTTTGACTGGGGGAGTTTCTCAATGTCGGTACAAAACTCCCTCCGTCAGCCCTTTGGGCTGACACCTCCCTCAAAACGAGGGAGGC
>JAZOAD010000108.1:0-11163 GCA_045595225.1 Faecousia sp. | reverse complement strand
TGTTACGATAGAACGGATTTCACCCTTAAAAAACACTGATGGCACTACCACAGTGCAGTTGAATATCGAAGATGATGGGCTGTACTGCGGCCAAAGTATTCAAAATTTGATAATCTATACCGGACGGGTGTATCCCAATGTGCTGGTAATTGATGTGGATTGCGTTTACCGAAAGTATTCAGACACAGACACTTGGTATGTCCGACAGGTAGATGCGCATGGAGTCTTTATTGCGGAGCGGGAAGTGCAGATTGGCTATGCGAACGAGGATGTGGTATGTATTTCCGGCATTTCTGAGGACGTGTATATAGATTCCGGATATAAGGCGGTCGTAGAGGGGAGTTGAGGAATATGTTCCGATTACTCAAAAACCTTGGTCACGCAGTGCAAGTGATGGTAAGAAATATCCGTAATTATGCGATGCTTTCCCTGTCGGTGGTTCTTTCTTTTTCAGTATTACTGGGCTATCTGTGTTTTACGGATGCGACACTATACAATCAGTATAAGGAAGTCCTTTCCAAACCGGAGCAGTTAGTGATTGTGCAGGATGAAGACAATTCGGATGCCGCGGTGGAATCACTCATTCAGCTATCTTCTACCGGCGACAGTACGCACTATATTATGACCAAAATGTTGGGTGCCACATTTTCTCATGACGACTTAAGTGTGGTGACCCATATCTACAGCATACCTACTGTTTCCTGGGGTATTTATGACCAGAATATGCTGACACCGTTGCAGATTACCTGGCTGAATGGCCGGGATCATGGGTATGTGTCGCTGAACAGCGCAGAGGTGATCGTTTCCAGAAATTTCTATGAACTGTATGGATTAGCTGAGCAGTCAGAGCCGATTGTTCCGGTTGGAATTTTGATCCGCATGAATGGTGTGAGGCAAACACGTTGGATGGAATGCCGTGTTGTTGGCATCATGGAAACAGCTACCGACAGCAATGCCACCATTACCGATGACAATGGCAAAACAACGGCCTGGTCAGGAATCTACCTTTCGCAACAAACGGCACAGGAAATTTTAAAAGATGCCCAACCGGAATACCCGCAGCGCTATGTGATCTTTTATACCCGGACACAGCAGATTGTAATGGAAGCAGCTGATGAAACGGGAATGTTCGCCATTGGCGCGTACAAATGGATCAACGCTGCAAAGGAAGAATTGGCACTGCACGCCCGAACAAAGCTGATTATTGTGCTGCTGTTATTTGTATTGCTGGGAATCAATTTGTATGGCAGTTTCTCCAATGCGTTGGAAAAAAGAAAATTCGAAGTCGGTGTGAAGCGAGCGCTTGGCGCGTCAAAGTTTGATATTGTCTGGCAATTTTTAGGGGAGTCTTTGCTGCTGATGCTTTGCAACGCGTTTGTGTCGATATTGGTCGTCAGCAATGTGCTGCTGGTGTATAAATATATTTATCAATTAACGCACAATGATCCATGGACGATTTATCTGAGCGGAACATCCGCGGCGATGTTTGCTGTGGTGTGCTTGGCACTTACCATGCTGTTTAGTGGCATCTTTGCGGCAAAGGCAACGCAAGTTCAAATCGTTGATTATTTGAAGGCTGAGTAGGTGTAGATTATGAAAGAACTGAATCTAGAACTGAAGCACATTCAGAAAAGCTATCTACGGCCGGTGCTGAGCGGTGTGAATCTGGATGTGCGTAACGACAGCTATGTGACCATTGTGGGAAAATCCGGCTCCGGCAAGTCCACTATGCTGAATATACTAGGTTTGGTGGAGGGCTATGACGCCGGCGAATACATCTTCAACGGCAAGCGCATTCGTAATGGCATCGACTATTCCCGGCTGCGGCTGGAAAATATCGGTTTCATTTTCCAGTCCTACAATCTAATCCCAACGCTCAGTTGCAAGGAAAATATCCTGCTGCCCACCCTTTATAATCGCCATAATCAAGAGCAGAGCTTCGACGAATTGGTGGAACTGCTGGACTTGGGGCCGCTGCTTTCTCAGCGAGTGACCACTCTGTCCGGCGGCGAAAAACAGCGGGTAGCCATCGCAAGAGCCTTGATCTTAGACCCCTGTCTGATCTTGGCGGACGAGCCCACCGGCAACTTAGACCCCAAAAACCGTGACATCATTATGAACCTTCTGCGCCACGAGCACGAAAAGGGCAGAGGTATCATCCTCATCACCCACGATATGCAGATCGCCAGGGAGGCCGACACCATCTACCTGCTGGAAGGCGGAAAATTGCATAATAGTTGATCCTAAAAACGCCCTAAACTAACACAGCCCCGCAGGCAAAATCTCGCCTGCGGGGCTCATTCCGTTATTGGTAGATCAATTCTACATTTACGACTTCGGTTGCGCGGCTACGGATGTTGTTCGTTCGTTGCACCCATTCCAGTTGATCAGCGGCTTTCAGCGTCCGCTTGAAAAGATCCTCATAGGTTCGGGGATCATAAACCTTACCGGTAGGCATGCAGAAAATGTGGGTATTCTACTTTCTAAGCCATACACAAACCAGGGGATATCCTCTGCTCGAATAAGCTCCTTATTTACACAGTAGTTTGCAACTTTGTTAACCAACTTTTGCATTTTATTGCCCCCCAATTAATATGAAGGCTAACACAAGAATTAATTTTTTCCACTTTTCTGTCATGAAACAAGAAAATGTTTGCACGAAAAGGGAAAAGGTTGTATACTGTATATAAAGATAATTAACGAAGATTTAGTTGATAGAATAGTTATTCTTCATAACAGAATCACCATTCGGTGTTCTACGGATCGAATGAAATTCACAGACTTTTAAGAAAGGAGAAAACCATGGAAGTCATTAATTCCAACACCCTGCCTGGCGACAATGCACGTTATTGCTCTACTGATGCGCTAATGCCCCCCCACACAGGTGGCGATGACGGATGTGGTACTTTTGCTGGTCCTTGTCCCATGGCGTGCACTGTCACACCTCCGTGCTATGAAAATGATTGACAAAATATAGTGGCAACCCAGAAAAGTGCAGGAGGGATATCTTCTCCTACACTATAAACTCATATTATATTTTAATGTGGTGTATGCATATATGAAAAAGCTTTCCTCAATTGTTCGCATACTTTGCGTGGTATTTGCGGGGTCGATGATTCTTACTGGTTGTAATTTGGGTGATGATACGTTGGCAATAACTACGGAAAGGATGCCCACAGAATCCGCATCGGCCTCACCTACAGAGCCTCCGCTGGAATCAAACCATTTTTCCAAGGATTATGTATACCGTTACGAAGACAGCCGTGACCGGGCATGGGAAGAAGATGTAGTTTTTTTGGCAAATGCTTTCCTTGGTGATTCTCTGATGAAGGGCCATCCACTTTTCGTGGACAAGGAAATTGTCACCTTCAAACCCGGGCTTGAGGTGAAATTCCAATCGTTCTACAATGCCCAGATGCGTGCCGCCTTTATTTTGGATTTGGAATTGCTGATTCGGAACATTCCCAAACTGAGTGATACGCAGATCATATATAAAATGCAACGAATTGTTGCAAAGCTGAATGATTTGCACAGCTATGTCAATATAACCGGTTCTGATATATTTGTGTTCATGGCAGAGCCATTCTATTCCGACGAGGGTATGCAGCTGCGAATGGTTCGCCTTCCGATTGCTTATGAAGATGCTCTTTACGGAGAGCTGGTTGCCATCAACGGAATTCCGATTGATGAGGTAATTGAGCGGCTGGGACAGTATGTTTCCCACGAGTGGGAATACGGAAAGATGTTTAATCTGACCAGTATGCTTTCCACGAATTTGATCAATAAAAAGGACGCACTTCAGGCAGCAGGCATCGTAGCTCCTGAGGACACTACTGCGGAGTTTGAAATCATCACAGAGCAGAGAAAGCACATCGTTGCGGAAATCCCGGCACTATCATCCGAAGAGTATAAGGCGGCCGAGAAGGCAAAGGGCGACTGGTTTTCCATGGGTTTGATGTCCTATAATGACTATTATTCCGTCAACTATTTCCTCCGCTTTGAGGAAGAAAACGAGATGCTCTATATCCGTTTTAACCGGGAAGTAGAAATGACGGATTACCGTTTTTCCCAGTTCTTTGAAGATATCAAAACCCAGTCGCAGAATAAAAATTGCGAGAAGATTGTGGTGGATCTACGACTCAACGGCGGTGGAAATGGCACACAGATGCATGATGATCTGATCCAGATACTAAGTCAATCCACGGCAGAGAATATCTATGTCCTGGTCGATTCGGCTTCCTATTCTGATGGAGTTTTGCTCTCGCTTGACTTGCAGCAGAATTTGCCCAATGCGGTAATTGTGGGAACACCCGGAGGTCAAGGCCCTAACTTTTTCGCAACAGGCGTTTTTTATACCCTGCCCAATTCTGGCTTTATGATTGCGGTTTCCTGTCAGTATTTCATGTGGCGGTCGGATTATCAGCACGAAACCCTGATGCCAGATATAACGATTTACCAGACCTTGGAAGACTATAAACAGGGTATTGACACTGTTTTATCGTACATAAGGGCTAAAGAATAAAGTAATATGAAGCGGCGGGAGTAAGCCCCCGCCCTTCGATAAAAGAGGCTGCCTCACTTTGCTAGTGAGACAGCCCTTTTTGTTGAATAGACAGATCTCGGGGAAAGATCACGAAATTAGGTAAGGATCTTTGCGGTGGCTTCCTCCTCATACTGGCGGGTGTACAGCTCGTAATAGTAGCCCCGCAGCTTTAGCAGCTCCGCGTGAGTGCCCTGCTCCACGATGCGGCCCTGTTTGACCACCAGGATCATGTCGGCGTTGCGGACGGTGGACAGCCGGTGGGCGATCATCAAGCAGGTGCGCCCGGCCGTCACGGATTCCAGGGCAGCCTGGATCTTGGCCTCGGTCAGCGTGTCCACAGAGGCAGTGGCTTCGTCCAAAATCAGGATCTTGGGATCGGCCAGCACGGCCCGGGCAAAGGAAATGAGCTGTTTTTCACCGGTGGAAAGCAGGTCGCCGCCTTCACCTACATCGGTGTCCAGGCCCTTTTCCAAATGGGCGATCACATCCTCTGCGGAAACAGCGCGAATGGCGCTCCAAATGGCTTCTTCCGTGGCGTTGGGGTTGCCCATCAGTAAATTCTCCCGGACGGTGCCGGAGAACAGGTGGGGTGTTTGCAGCACATAGCCGATGGCAGAGTGAAGCCAAAGCTGGCTCCGCTCCCGGGCATCCCGGCCGTCGATCAGCACCTGACCCTGGGTGGGCTCATAAAAACGGCACACCAGATTGACCAGGGTGGATTTTCCCGCGCCTGTTTCGCCCACGATGGCCAGGTGGGTGCCGAAGGGGATCTGCAAAGAGAAATGCTCCAGCACAGTTTCATCGCCGTCGGGATATTGGAAGGTCACATCCTTAAATTCGATATCGCCCTTGATTTCTTCCCAGTTTTCTTTTTTGGGATTGAGGATATCACCGTATTTTTCAATGACTTCCTGGGTGTCTACCACATCGGATTTTACCGCCAGGAGGTTGGTAAAACGCTCGATGTTGACCTGGGTGGTGATGAGGTCGGAGATAATGTCCACCAGCCACCGCAAAGGCTCCATCATGCCCTGGGCATAGGACATGAATACGGAGAAGGTGCCGAGCTCCTCGGTGGCGATGTAACCGCCCTTCCACAGAACGATGGCCAGGGCGATGCTGGATGCCAGGTTCATAGTGCCGGCGAATAAGCCCCGGAGCCGGGAGGCCTGCACGCTCTTTTGCCGCATGGCCTGGGTCTCGTCGGTAAAGCGGGCTTCCATTTTTTCTTCGATAGCCAGAGATTTGATGGTTTTCGCGCCGGTGATGCCCTCGTTGAAATTGCCGGTAATGCGGGAATTGATCTCCCGGACTTCCCGGTTGACATGGATCAGCCGCTTTTGGAAAATGGCGTACAGCAGCGTCAGCAGAGGCAGAATGGACAGCACCATGGCGGCCAGCTTGGGGTTCAGAACGATCATGACCACAATGGCGCCGATGAGATAGCTGATGCGCCACACGCAATCCACCAATGTCCAGGATACCAAACTGCCGATGCGGGAGGTGTCGCTCATGAGCCGGGCGTGGATGTAGCCAACGCTATTTTGATTGAAATAGGAAAATGACAGGGTCTGCAGGTGGTTGAAGCCCAGCTGACGCAGCTCCCGGTTGGTGCGCATTTCGATGATAATGGCCAATGCGCAGGAAATGTAGTTGGACACAGCTGCTGCCAAAATGGTCAGCAGATACAGGAGGATAAACGCCACGATGGTATCAAATACGCCCTGGCCTACAAAGTGGTCCAATGCGTAGCGCTGGAACAGAGGCAGGATAATGTCTGTCAAGCTGCCGGTCAGACCAAAGAAGACCATTAGATAAATCAGTTTACTGACCTTGGAAAGATAAGGGATGATCCTGCCGATGCCGAAAAACCGCAGGTGTTTGGTTGTTTTCTCCGCCATTATGCAGTCACCTCCCGGATGCCGCTTTGGGCTTCGTAGATTTTTTGATAAATTCCGCCGGCAGATTTCAGCGTATCGTGGGTGCCCTCTTCCGCGATGCGGCCCCGGTCCAGTACGATGATCTTATCCGCCGCGGACAGGGTGGTAATACGATGGGAAATCAGAATGACGCTGGCTTTGCCGAACCGCTTTTCAATGGCCCGGCGGATCTTCGCGTCGGTTTCCGTGTCCACAGCGGAGAGGGAATCGTCGAAGATCATAATAGGTGCGTCATTTACCAGCATACGGGCAATGGCGGCTCGCTGCTTTTGGCCGCCGGAGAGGGTAACGCCCCGTTCACCCACCATGGTATCGTAGCCGGCGGTGAAGGAAGTGATGGAAGTGTCCAGAGCCGCGGCCTGGGCAGCGGAACGGATGGCTTGCATATCCATCCGCGGAGAGGCGATGCCGATGTTTTCCGCAATGGTGCGGGAGAACAGGTAGGGCTCCTGCAGCACCATGCCGATATTGCGGCGCAGATGCTCGGTACGGATCTTGCGGATGTCTGTGCCGCCGATGGTGATCCGTCCGCAGCCCTCCTCCAGAGGATATAGCTTATCCAAAAGCAGCATCAGCGTGGATTTTCCGCTGCCGGTGCCGCCCAGGATGCCCAGCGTAGTGCCGGCTTTCATGGTGAAGTGGATATCGTGGAGGATCTCGGGGCTGTTCTCGTAGTGGAAGGATACATGCTCAAAGCAAATATCTCCGTCCATGGGGGCGTCCTGGGCCTCCGGCTCGTCCTGCTCCACAGGGGCGTTCATAATATAGGCCACCCGGTCAATGGATACGCCGGCTTTGCTCAGCTCGGAGATCATCCGTCCCAGCTGCCGGATGGGCCAGACCATCATGGCGTTGTAGGAGATGAAGGCGATATATTCGCCCTCCAGCAAGCTGCCCCGGACGCAGAAATATGCGCCGAAGATCACCACCAGCATGACCTGGATGCCGGAGAGAATGTCGGAAGTGCTCCAAAATTGGGACAAGGTTTTACCCATTTTCTCCCAAAGAGAAGTGTAGTCGTTATTTTGCTTTTCAAATTTATCGATCTCCGCCCGTTCCCGACCAAAAGCCCGCACCACCCGGACGCCGGTCAGGTTCTCCTGGGCCATGGCGGAAAGCTTGCCCTCGCTTTCATCACAGGCCTCAAATCCGTCATGGATCTTTTTGTGGAAATGGAAGGAATAGAGGATGATGACCGGGGTGGGGATCATGGCGATCAAGGTGAGCATGGGATGCATGGCGCACATAAAGGTGATGGAAAGGATCAGCAGCAGCGCGATGCGGAAAACAGAAGTCAGCTGCTCCGACAAAAAGTTTTTGGTGGTGTCAATATCCGAGGTGCAACGCTGGATAATGTCGCCGGTGCGGTTTTTCATGTGCCAGGAAAAGGGGAGGCGCTGGATGTGGGAAAATAGCTGATCCCGCATGGTTTTTACCAGGGTTTCCGATGCTTTGGTGTTGTACACCCGGAAGGCGTACTGGGAGAGTACCTGCACCAGCGCCACGATGAGCACGGCCAGAGCCATGATCCACAGGCGCTTTCCCAGATAGGCAAAACCGCCGACACGGTTCACCGCATCCATCACAAAGGCAGGGAAATCGCCATCTTTGCCGCCTAAGGCGCAGTCGATGGCGGCGCGGATGATCTGGGGCTGGAGCATATCCGCCAGGGCGGTGATGCCGGCGGCCAAAATGGTAACGAGAAAGTAACGCTTGGCGCCTTTTAAGAAGCGCCATAGAAGCGTAAGCGTTTGCTTTTTGGAGGGTTTGGATTGTTTTGTCTTCATGTTTCTTCTCCGTTTCTGTTGGAATCGGCAGCGGGGATGCCGCGTGTATGAAAAAAGGGCGCAGGCGGAAGCCTGCACCCTTAAAAAACGCAGCAAAGCAAAATGCCTACACTGACCGCAAAGGAGCAACACTTCCGGTATGATGGACCATAACATTCATCAACATATTTGATTGCTCCTTTCTTTCATAATTTACCAGTATCATAGCACCGTAAAGGGACACTGTCAAGGGATTTTCCGTTATCGTCACGGTTCGTAACAGCCGGTTTGTTGATTTTTTTCATGAAATTGTGTAAGATAATGAAAAATAAGAAACTGGAGGAACGGAAATGACCCTGGGCGAAAAAATCAGAGAAGCCAGAAGAAAATGCGGTCTGTCCCAGGAACAGCTGGCAGAGAAGATGTCCGTTTCCCGTTCCGCCATCGCGAAATGGGAAACAGACAAGGGTTTGCCGGATGTGGGGAATTTGAAAATACTGGCGCGGCTTCTGAGTGTCAGCGTGGATCACCTGCTGGATGAAACGGAAGCCACGGATGCGCTGACCATCCGGGAGCCTTATAACCTTGGCGCTTACGGCCGGGGCTGCAAGAAAGTCAAAAAAGATCGGCTCCTGCGGGAGAAATTCCCGGACGCAAAAATATACACCCTGTTTGGTCGGCAGGAATTGATGCTTTTGGAGCCGTTTGCCGACGATATGCCGGATTGCCGGGCAGATGCCCGGGGCCTGATGACCAATACGGACAAATCTTTTTATTTGGTCGAAAGGGGAAACCGGCAATTCTTTGTTACGGTGACCGACACTTTTTGGGAGGTCCGCCCGCTGGAGCCGCCCTTACAGGGCAGCAGTTTCCGCATTGATGACTGGAAATTTATCAGGTCCAACTACGAGATCGAGGTATGACGGTCGGGAATGCCGCAGAAACGGACACCGTTATTTTTTGAACGGTGTCCGTCTTGTTTGGTAGGGGAGAGATTATAGAAACTGGCGAATATCCACGGCCAGCTGCTCTTCCAGCTGGATCAATCGCTTGGTGATGTCTTTGGAGGTCTCATCGGCAGCTTTGTACTGGTTTAGATATTTGCCCAGAGATTTCACGCCCATGTTACAGCCGTCTGTCATCAGGTCGGCAATGGTAGCGTCCGATTCGTCCATGCCCAGTTTCATATTGGTCTTGATCCAGGACATACCCTTGGCGATGGGGTTGGGATTTTTGCCTTCGTCCTGGTACTTGTCAAGCAAGGCTTGGATCTGGCTTTGCAGTAGCTCGTGCTCGTTTTTACAATCGGTCAGTTTTCTGGAGAAATGTTCGCTTTTTACATGATCCAGAACATCGTCAATGGAGGCGATGCCCATTTTGATGCCCGCGTCGCACTCACGCAGCAGTTTGATGGTATCCTGTTCAATCATAGAAATGGCTCCTTTTTGAAGATGGGGTTAGTATACCCCGTGGATCCCATTTTAGCATTCCTAGCAGACGAAAAATCGGCAGAAGGAGAAGCCTTCTGCCGATTGCGATATTTCGTGGGTTTCCCTTGCGCCGGGATAGATGAGATCAGCCCAAAGGCAGCACTTTCTTACCAAATTCCTCGTTGAGGATCTGGCCGAAGGCGCTGTACATGGCGGACAGACCGCAGAAAATACCTTCGTAGCCGGCGATCATGGTGATGGTATGGTTGCCCAGGAAGTCGCCCAGTGCCAGCACGGTGGTCATGCCAAAGCCCAGCAGACCCAGAGGGCCGGGGTTAGCGATTTTGGATGTAGCATTGGACATGAAAAATCTCCTCCATATTTATTGTCTTTCCGCTGACAATATATTCTATAATTCGCGGAAAAGCAACTGTATTTTCGCTTCATCCCGTGGACAAACGCCGAAATTATGCTATACTATTGGCAAAGATATCATTTGGCGGGGTGCTTTATGGAAAAAATGACGTTTCGGAATGCCAATGAAGAAGATTGCGGCTTGATTTTGGAGTTTATTCGCGGTATCGCCGAGTATGAAAAAATGCTGGATCAGGTTGTGACTACGGAAGAAATGCTGCGGCAGGTGCTTTTCCGAGAGCAACGCGCAGAGGTGATTTTTGTTCTGGAAGATGGAGTAGAGGTTGGCTTTGCGCTGTTCTTCCATAATTTTTCCACGTTTGTGGGCCGGGTGGGACTGTATCTGGAGGATGTATTCGTAAAGCCGGCCTATCGGGGAAAGGGCTACGGAAAAGCGTTGCTGAAACGATTGGCGCAGATCGCCGTGGAGCGGGGCTGTCGCCGGTTTGAGTGGGTGTGCCTGGATTGGAATCAGCCCAGCATTGACTTCTATCGCAGCCTTGGGGCGGCGCCTATGGATGAGTGGACCATTTACCGCTTGGCCGGGGATGCGCTGCAAAAACTGGCAGAGGAATAAAGAATGATGAAAGGGGGCGGCAAAACCGCTCCCTTTTCCTATTTAATCCATGACCTGCATGGCTTTGCCGCAGCAGCGGGGAATGACCTGGCCTTCCTCTACATGAAGCGTTTTGTGGCAGATGGGACAGTAGACATCGCATTCTTTTTCCGCCCGGACCACAAAGCCGCCCAGGCTGCTTTTCAGTTCGTTTTCCATAAATTTTCCTCACTTTTCAGTAACAGTAGATAATTTCGTGCCACAAAAATAAGGCGGGAGCAAGCCCCCCGCCCTACATTTGATTTTATTACTTGAAATATCTGTTGAGCAGGCCCTGCAGTGCCTTGCCGTGACGGGCCTCGTCGCGGGCCATTTCGTGGACGGTATCGTGGATAGCGTCCAGGCCGTTCTTCTTGGCGCAGGTGGCCAGGACAACCTTGCCGGCGGTGGCGCCGAACTCGCAGTCCACACGCCATGCCAGGTTCTTCTTGGTGCTGGCGGTCATATTGGGCTC
>JAZOAD010000107.1:0-4120 GCA_045595225.1 Faecousia sp. | reverse complement strand
TTTGTTGTTTTCTTCATTATACATGGTTTCTGTCGAAAAAGGATGAGCAGAAGGGTGGAATTGTAAAAAACCGGTGAAATCCCCTGATGCGGCAGGCACCAGGGGATATTCTCATTCGGATTTTTCCCAACCGGCGTAGAGTGTCCAGTCGGTTTCGACCGTGTCTGTTTCCACATCCCAGATTTGGTCGCAGGCATAGTCTTTGTACCAGCCGGTGAAGGTGTAGCCCTCCCGGGTGGGGGGCTCCGGAAGCTCCAGATATTGGCCATAGGCATAATCCTGCGCAGGCACATCGGTGCCGCCGTTGGAATCAAAGGTCACAGTGAAGCCAAAGTTGGGGATTTCCAGAATTACCACCAACAAAATCACAGCGATGCAGGCCACAATGATCCAATCCAACGCCTTAACGGAAATTTTTACATGGCGGTACAAACCTCTGAACTGGGGCGTACTTTCTTTCGCGGGAGTTTCAGGGCGATTTTCTTCCATTACTTCTTCACCAGGTACTTCCGCATATCCAGGGCGCAGGCGCAGAGGATGATGGCGCCCTTGATAATGTACAGGCTGGAGGAGCTGACGCCCAGCATAGTCAGGGCGATGAAAATGATACGCAGCACGAACACGCCCATGACGATGCCGCTGATCTTGCCGGTGCCGCCGACGAAGGAAACACCGCCGATCACGCAGGCCGCGATGGCGTCACACTCGTAGTTGGCGCCGGTACCGGCAGCGATGGAGCCGGAACGGAAACCTTCCACGAAACCAGCGTAGCCATACATGGCACCGGCCAAGGTATGAACCAACACAGTGGTCCAGAACACATTGACACCGGAAACCTTGGCTGCCTCGGCATTGGAACCCACGGCAAACATATTCTTGCCAAAGGTGGTCTTGTTCCAGATGAACCACATCAGCGCCGTCAGAATTACGGCATACAGCACATACAGCGGAATGGGGGTCTTGCCCATCTTGAACATAGTGGTACCCAGGAAGTTACGATAGATGTCATCCAGACCAACGATGGGAGCGCCATTGTTGAACTCAAAGAACCACAGGATGACACCGAAGGTGATCAACTGGGTGGACAGGGTAACGATGAAGGGGTGCAGGCTGAATTTAGCCACAAAGAAGCCGTTGATCAGGCCGATGAGGGCGCCGATGGCTACCACGGTCAGCAATGTGACGAACATCCAGAAGGGAGTCACGGCGGGCAGGAAGGTCAGCATCTTGTTGGCGAAGTCCACTCTCTGCAGGAACGCGCCGGTGACAGCGGCGGACAGACCGACGGCGCGGCCGGCGGAAAGGTCCGTACCGGTCAGAACGATACAGCCGGCGATACCCAGCGCCATGGGCAGGTAGGCCGCGACCTGAACGATCAGGTTGCCCAAAGAGGTGATAGACAGGAAGTTGCGCTCTTCGATGGCGGTGTAGATACAGAACAGCAGCATCAGGATGTACAGAGCGTTATTCAGAATGCCATCGGTCCAGAAGCGACGCTTGTCCTTCTTGTCCATCTGGCGGTATTCGGCAGCGGTGCGCTGCAGGTTAGCAACGGGATTAGCCATTTTTGTTTCCTCCTTAGACATATTTAGCGGCCAGGGTCATGATTTCTTCCTGGGTGGTATTACGGGCATCTACTTCGCCGGCTACACGGCCACCGGACATGACCACGATCCGGTCACACACACCCAGCAGTTCCGGCATTTCGGAAGAAACCATGATAACGGTCTTTCCCTTGTTTGCCAGATCCAGGATCAGCTGGTAAATTTCGTACTTCGCGCCAACGTCGATACCGCGGGTGGGCTCGTCCAGCAGCAGCACCTCCGGGTCCGTCAGGAGCCAACGGCCAATGATGACCTTCTGCTGGTTGCCGCCGGAAAGAGAGCGGATTTTGGTGTCCTGGGAGGGTGTCTTGGTACGCATGGCGTTGATGTAATACTGGGTATCTGCCCGCTGGGATTTTTCACTCAGGTAAAGGCCCAGCCGCTTATGCCGCTTCAGGCTGGAGATAACGGTGTTATCCTTGATGCTCAGTACGCCGAAAATACCGGTAGCGCGGCGCTCTTCTGTCAGCAGGGCAAAGCCATTCTTGATGGACTCGCCGGCGCTGCGGTTCATGACCCGCTTGCCATCGAGCGTAATGACACCGCTTTTGCGGGTACGGATTCCGAAAATACTCTCCAGCGTTTCGGTACGGCCGGAACTGTCCAGGCCGGCCAGACCCAGAATCTCACCGCGGCGGGCCTCGAAGGAAACATCCTTCAGTTGGTTATACATGCCGGTGAGATTTTCCACCTTCAGATAGGTTTCGCCGGGGGTATTGGTCTTGGGCGGGAACTGATTGGTCAGTTCGCGGCCTACCATCAAGCGGATAATGTCCGCCATTTCCAAATCCTCGGCTCGCTCGGTGGCTACCCACTGGCCGTCACGCATGACGGTGATGTAGTCGGAGATCCGCTTGATCTCAGCCATTTTGTGGGAGATGTAGATGATGCCCACGCCGCGATCCCGCAGCATATTGATGATCTTGAACAGATGCTCCACTTCTTCTTCCGTCAAAGAGGAGGTGGGTTCGTCAAAGACAATGACCTTGGAATTGTAGGAAACGGCCTTGGCAATCTCCACCATCTGGCGCTGGGAAACCGGCATGGTGGACATGATCCGGTGGGGATCCACATTGATGCCCAGCTCCTCAAAGATTGCCATGGTATCCTTGTACATTTTCTTTTCGTTGACGGCAATGCCGCCGATGGTGGGGTAGCGACCCAGCCAGATGTTGTCCATGACACTGCGCTTCAGGGCCTGGTTCAGCTCCTGATGCACCATGGCAACGCCGTTATCCAGGGCTTCCCGGCTGTTTTTGAAGTTGATCTCCTTGCCTTCCAGATAGATGTGGCCGCCATCTTTGACATACATGCCAAACAAGCACTTCATCAAAGTGGATTTGCCTGCACCGTTCTCTCCCATCAGGGCATGAACTGTGCCCCGGTGGACAGATAAGGAAACCTTGTCCAATGCTTTAACGCCGGGGAAGGTTTTGCTGATGTTTGTCATTTGCAGCAAAACTTCATGTTCCATATTGCATTCCTCCTTGACAGAATCTAATTACGCACGCCCCGGTGGGGGACGATAGAAATCGGTCAACGCCGTTTTTTGCGGCGCTCAACGCTTCCTACCGATTAGGAAAGGGGCAGCTGCCGCCGTAAGCGACAGCTGCCCGGAATTTAGATGTTGAAAAGATTACTCACCAGTGTAGGGAGCGTAAGCAACGTACAGCTTAGAAGCACAGTCGGAAGCAACGGTGAAGCGCTCGTCGGTCAGAGAAGCCAGAGCCTCAACGGGGGTCTTACCCTCGGAGATAGCCTTGACGGTCTGAGCGATTGCAACGGCCATGCCGTTCGCATCCTGCTTAACGGTGCCGATCATGGAGCCTTCCTTGATCAGGGCCTTGGCAGCGTCGGTAGCGTCAACGCCGAAGACGGGAACCACGTGAGCGCCGTCCTTGTTGTAGCCAGCCTGCTGCAGGGAAGCGACAGCGCCTTCAGCCATGCCGTCGTTGTTGCAGATAACCAGCTCGATCATGTTGCCGTTGGCCTCATTGTAGGTAACCAGGTTGGTGTCCATGTAGTCCTTAGCAGCCTTGGCGGACCAGGCGCCTTCCAGGTCGGTCTGCCACTTCTGAGCGGCGGAAGCGTCGAAGTACTCCAGAGCGGGCTTGCCGGCAGCGGTCAGAACCTTGTCAGCGTCTTCCACGCCAAACTGGGTACGGTAGATGGCCTCAACATTGCCTTCTTCGCCCTTGAACATGGCGTAGGAGATCTTGCCGTCCTTGTTCAGGTCCAGCTTGTCGAAGTTGGCCAGAACGTACTCACCGATCATCTTGCCCTGCATATGGCCAGCTTCGGGAGCGTCGGTGCCGATGAAGCAAGCGGTAGAGTTCTTGCCCAGGAAGGTGACGTCGGCGCCGTCAGTGCCGATAGCGCGGTTGAAGAAGACAACGGGGATGTCGCCAGCAGCATCCAGGATGGACTGAGCCACGTCGGGAGCGCCGGAGTTAACGACATTGACCACCAGCAGGTTGGTGCCGCCGGCGATAGCGGTGCGGATCTGCTCCAGCTGC
>JAZOAD010000106.1:0-11686 GCA_045595225.1 Faecousia sp. | reverse complement strand
GGGCCAGAATCAGACCCTGGACTTCGGAAAGCTCGGGATCAATATGTTCAATCATGGGAATACCAAAGGCGAAGGTCTTGCCGGTACCGGTAGGGGCTTTGGCAATGACATCCTTCCACTGCATAAAATGCGGGATCGCCTCCGCCTGAATGGTGGTGGGGTATCCGTAGCCCTTCTTCTCCAGGGCTTTCAGCATGGCATCAGACAGGCCTAAGCTTTCAAACGTTGCTTCCATTTTCTAAGTCGGATCGTAGCCATGTCGTTCTGTGAGCCAAGGAGTTGTGGGCTTGGATTGTCTTCCTAAGACCGCTTGGCCTCCGACTTTCGATCATAGGGATGCCGAAGGCGAAGGTCTTGCCGGTGCCGGTGGGCGCCTTGGCGATCACATCCTTCCACTGCATAAAATGCGGGATCGCCTCCGCCTGTATGGTGGTAGGATAGCCATAGCCCTTCTTTTCCAATGCCTTCAGCATGGCTTGGCTCAAGCCCAGATCCGCAAATGTCAAATTCTCCATAATTTCTATTCCTTTTTCTCTTTTGGATATATTTTTGTTATTGTAGCATCTTTTTCGGAATATTGCAACATGAGAGTTTTAAAGAGATTGGCGCAAAAAACGCCCTCTGTGCCGAAGCGCAGAGGGCAAATGAAAGCTACTTTATGTTTTCTTGCGTTTCATCATCAGCAGGTACACCGGCAGACCCAGCACCGTGATGACAATGGAGCACAGAGAAATGATCGTGGTCTGCGTTCCGGACAGGAACAGCTGGCTGAACACCACATACAATCCGCTGAGGATTGCCAAAATGGGAACAACGGGGTACAGCGGCACCTTATAGCTGCGTTCAGCATTGGGCATCTTCTTGCGCAGCACGATGACGCAGGCAAAAGTCAGGGTGTAGAAGATCCAGCAGGAGAACACCGCCAAATTGGTCAACAGATCGAAGGTGGTCATGCCATCGATCAGGTTCAGCTGACCCACAAAGCAGAAAAGGGCAGCAATGACACCGATGAGCATAATGGAGTTGGTGGGAACGGACTTATTGTTCAGCTTGGCCAGATGCTTGCTGCCGGGCAGCGTATCAAAAATAGCCAGGTGATAGGCCACGCGGGAACCGGACAGCAGGAAGCCGTTGGCGGCGCCGATGACAGAAATGATGATACCAATGGTGACCAGCGTACCGCCGATGTCACCGAATATCTTCATAGCCACAGCGGAAGCGGGAGCGGTCAGATTCATCAGCTCGGAGGCGGGCATGACCCACAGGTATGCCATATTGATCACGAAGTAGACGGCCATAATGATGGAAACGCCACCGACGATGGCGATGGGCATATCTCTGCCGGGATTTTTCATCTCGCCGGCAATGGCACCCACATTGGTCCAGCCTTCAAAGGCAAATAGCACAGCCAGCAAAGTAGAGCCCAGCACAGCGCCGGTGTTCTTGCCTTCACCGACCATGGGGGTGAAAACGGGATTCTCACCGGAGCCCAAAATGAATCCAAAAATCATCAACAGCGCAAGCGGGATCAATTTACAGATGGTGGATACCAGCTGAATATTGCCCGCCGCTTTGGAGCCAAGGGAATTGGCGCCGATGAGCAGTATGATCAAAGCGATAGCAATGGGCAGCTGGAAAGCGGGGCTAAGGCCCAAAAGCGCGGTCAGTTCGTTGCCGATGGTGATGCCGTAGCCTGCCAGGAAGGCAGGATAGAAAATCACCGTCTGCATCCAGCCGGCCATAAAGGCCACCGGTTCATTGAACGCATCATTTAAGTAGGCCACCATGCCACCTGTTCTGGGGATCAGGACAGCCAGTTCCGCAAAGGTCAACGCGCCCAGCAAGCTGGCGATACCGCCGATGATCCAGGCCAGCATGCCCATGCCGGGGGCGCCGCCGGTGGCTTGATAGATGGCATAGGGCTTGAAGAACACGCCGGCGCCGATGACGCAGCCGACCACAAGGGCCATGGCGGCAGACACGCCAAGTTCCTTTTTCAGTTTGGAGTTATTTTCCATGAGGGTCCCTCACTTTCCAATAGATGTGTTCATTATGTACCATTTGCGGCAATTTGTCAAGAAACACCAAAAATAAAGTTTTCCAGAAAGCTTTTCACGGAAAAATGTGCATAAACTATCTGCCCATGGCAAAACCATGGGCAGATGAGGGCAGTTTATTGATTAGGCGATCCATAATTCGCATTGAAACATTCCAAATACAGATTTAAAATCTCTGCCGGATCGGCATCCGGGTCCGTGGCTGCAACGAAATAATGTCCTTCGTTGTCGCCCCACTGAAATACGATTTGTTCTGTATCCGGAAATACATAGAAGGTTAGTCTTAACGATAATAATCATTAAAAAAAAGGATCAGTTCTTCCTCTGTATGCTGGTTACTAAAGGAGGCTAAATAGCTTACTCCGGGTTCGTTGTCATCTCGAATCCGAATAAACAGATATTCTAAATCTTGGCTGAACGCTAAGTCACAGGCATAGGATTGCGCATTGGGAGAGCTGAAGTCACTACCTTCTGTATCTAAGGAAATGTTGCTTATACCGAAAGTAATGCTTTTATACTTCTGGTTGGGTAGTTGCGTTGCAGCGGATATGTCGATATTTTTGACAGCAGCATGCCCATCAAATCCATCAATAGAAAGAGTGTGAAGGGATTTGCTTCCAAGAAAAAACGAAATAATACCAGATATTTGAATGTCAACAGTGTGAATTATTTCCCCGCTGGCATCCACTTTAAATGCTTGCAATGTTTTATCGAAGTTTTCGAAGCGGGGAAAACAAATAATTACCGCAATTATCAGAATAAGCGCCACGATAGCAAGCGATATTTTTTGCATTTTACGCATATTAGACTCCTTTTTGTTGTTAATTCATGCGGGTTCATATGATAAATACTCTTGCCACCTACTATGTGTAATAACAGGTTCGCCGTCTAAAAGGTATTGAACATACTCGACTTTGTCTATAAAAATAGCATTATTTTCACAAGCAAGTACAGCCATGTTTTTTAATGTAGTGATATCGTAATAATACATGGAGTATTCTGTAGCTAAAGAACCGCTGGTGTTATCTTGCACATATCGATTTGTACTACTGTCGTAATATGTGTGATTGATGAAATACTGCATTACAACATATTCAGACCCACCCCGTAATTTCCAACTTTGATCGCTAGTATTATAAATCTGGATATATGTTGTGGTCCAGTTTGATGCACCTCTAAATGTGAGAGACTCTGAGACGGGAGTGGGACCATCAGGGATGATAGCTGAAAATAAGGAATAAATAGTGCCTGTGTATGGTAACATACCGATAGAGGACAGTAGAGTAATAGATAAATTTAACGAATCAAACATGTCTCCAGTGCTTTCCGAGTCTAATAATTCAACACCGGATGTCATTCCTAAGTTTGAGTTTTGTGCAGCCGTAACAGTAACATAACGCATAGTATAAGTCTTATCATCAAATGTATAAGAAAAAGTAGGGTGTCCTACGCCCTCGTCACCATAATCGTAATGCGGAGGATCAACAACTCTTGCGTTAGAAGAAGGGGCGTTTTCTGAATTATCTTCACCGCTAATAACGACGATGTAAGAGCCTTCGGGGTTGAGGCCCATGGATGCAAAATCTGTTTTCAAGGATGCTTCCAATTCTTCATAATTATCCCCAGTGACATGATATGCTTCATAGCCTGCGGCGGTGAGTTCATCTACGGTCTCTTCTTCCAGCGTTTTTTCAGAGCCGGCGCTGCGGGAATAAGTGGATGCTCCGCCGTTTTCTTCCGTGATATGGGCGGCGAAGGCTTTTTCGTGATATCCGTTCAGAATTTCCTCAATCGTAGGCTACGAAACATTCTCGTCAGCGGCTACGGCAGGGGAAAGAGGAACGAGCATGGCAAAGATCAGCATGAGGGCAATCATTTTCTTTTTCATGTTGTTATCTCCTTTCACATTTGTGCGTTGTTGGCTGATTGATAGTATTCGAAATTGAAAGCATCACCTTCCCTTCACTAGTAATATCCACGAGAAAGGGATTTGATTTCAAAATCCGGAAAAAAGTTGAAAAAATTTACCCTATATTTTTCAAGTGGGGTAGTCGTTAAAAAAGCGCAAGCAGATCGAAAATGATCCAGCTTGCGCGTGTCTTGCTTTTTTGCAGTCAGTTGCGTACGGTGCATTGCAAGGATGCGCAGCTAGGCTGTTTCATTGTTTCGTATATGGTATCATATTGTTGCCAAAAAGTCAACAGTTATTTTTTGTTGCAAAAGAAAATGTTTCGTCATAAAATATACAAATCGTCAATATTTCCAATCCCCTGCCCTGTCTTCACAGAAAATTTCCCAAGGATTTATGGACAAACCGCTAATTGTATGTTATATTGTAGGGTAAGATATTATGTCCTTTAGAAGGAGGTTTCCCATGGGCAAACTGATCGTCATTGAAGGAACCGACGGTTCCGGAAAATCCACCCAGTTCAAATTGCTTACCCAGCGGCTGGAGCAGGAAGGAAAACCCTTCCGCCGGCTGGTATTTCCCCGCTACAGCGAAGAAAGCTCCGCGCTGATCCGGATGTATTTGGGCGGTGCCTTCGGCAGCAACCCTTCCGATGTCAATGCCTACGCCGCCTCCGCCTTCTACGCGGTGGACCGCTACGCATCCTACAAGCAGGACTGGGGCCAGTGGTATGAGCAGGGCGGGCTCATCGTTTCCGACCGCTACACCACCTCCAATGCCGTCCATCAAGCCTCCAAGGAGCCGGAAGAAAAGCAGGGCGAATTTTTAAAATGGCTCTATGCGTTTGAATATGACAAGCTGGCTCTCCCCCGCCCCGACTTAGTTGTTTATCTGGATGTACCCACGAACTGCACCGAAAAATTGATGCGCGCCCGGGAAGCCCAAACAAATACCAGCGCCGATATTCACGAAAAAGACATGGAATACCTGGCTACCTGCCGCCGCACCGGCCGCGCCGCCGCTGAATTTTACGGCTGGAAGATCATCAATTGCGCCGACGGCTGCCAAATGCGTTCCATTGAAGATATCCACGAAGAGATTTACCGCTATATCACCGCCTGTTTGGAGGAATAAGTATGGTATATGTGCTGTTGGGCACCGGTTTTGAAGAAACCGAAGCCATTGCCCCCATTGATTTGCTCCGCAGAGCAAATATTGAAGTAATAACTGTGGGCTTGAACGGAAAAACTGTATATGGAAGTCATGGGATCGGTGTTGTGGCCGATATTACCCCGGAGGAAATGGACCTTTCCGCCATGGATATGATCGTCCTGCCCGGTGGTCTTGGCGGCGTGGCCTCCATTCGGAGCAGCGAAAGCGCCATGGACGCTATCCGTTATGCCCAGAATCATGACAAATTTGTGGCTGCCATTTGCGCCGGTCCTACTATTTTGGCCCAGCTGGGCATCACAGACGAAAAAAACGCCGTATGCTACCCGGGCTGTGAACCTGAAATGGGCAGCGCCCGCATTCTGCCGGACGCGCCCTGCGCCCGGGATGGCCGGGTGATCACCGCCGCTTCCGCCGGCTGCGCCATTCCCTTTGGTCTCGCGCTGATCGAAGCGCTGAAAGGACAGGACGAAGCCCGGCGCATCGCCCGGCAAATCGTCATCCGCTGACAGGAGGATTTCCCATGAACGAAAAAAACTTCACACCCTCTGAAGAAGATCAGCAGTGGCTCAAGGAGCTGTTTGACTCTGCTTCCGCAGAACCGGAAGCGGAAGCCCCCATTGCCTCTTCTTCGGAAGATGAGCAGTGGCTCAACGAATTATTTGCCTCCACCGAGCAAGCAGCGGAGCTTTCATTCGCGCCCGAAGAACCGGAAGAACCGCCGCTGGTAGAGGATTTGGATCTGACCCAATGGCCGGAGGACCTGTTTGAAGCGCCTATGCCGGAAACGGAGATCGGCCCCGACGAGCAGGCCGTTGCCGCCGCGGGCCTGGTGCATCCGGAGGATGCCGCCCTGGAAGAAATCCTGCGGGAAGTCCGGAACATGGAAGACCTTACAGAGCAGGAAGCGCTTACGGAACCGGCAGAATTCAATGAGCCGGAAGCCTATCCCATGCTCAGCGAAGAAAACATCCCCCAGCCGCCGGAGGAAACTGCCGAACCTGCTGAAGCAGAGCCCCAGGCTGTCTACTCCGAAGAAGTGTCCGACGAAGAAGAGGATTTCTTTGAAGAAAACGCCCCTTCCAAGCGTCGTCCGAAGAAAAAAGGCACCTACGGCCTGTTTTCCATTCCCCATATACTGGTCACCGGCGTGTGGCTGGCCATCATTCTGACCTTCGGCGTTTTCCTGGGGCAGTGGCTTTGGACCGGTGCCAGCGACGTGCTGGCCTTTGGCCGAGAGGAAAAGCTTGTCACCATCACTGTCACCGCCAACGACGATTTGGACTCTCTCACCGAAAAACTCCACGCCGCCGGTCTGATCCACGAGCCCATGTGGTTCCGCCTGTACGGCCAAATCACCGATGCTATGGAGGATATCGCTCCGGGCACTTTTGAACTGAATACCCTGTTTGATTACCACGCGTTGGTTGCCCATATGAGCACCTATTCCGCCGCCCGTGTCACAGTGAAGGTGGTCATCCCCGAGGGCTATTCCTGCGCCCAGACCTTCGCTTTGCTGGAGGAAAAGGGTGTCTGCAGCGTTGCCGATCTTGAAAATGCTTCCATCGCTGGCGATTTGAACGAATACTGGTTCCTGGAAGGCATTGTCCGCGACCACAAGTACTGTCTGGAAGGCTACCTTTTCCCCGATACCTATGTATTCTATGTGGGCGACAATGCCAGCCGGGTTCTGAACAAGCTCTTGTCCAATTTCGACACCCGCTTCACCGATATTATGGCGGAAAAGCTGGACATTCTGAATGAAACGGTGGCTGAGATGATGCGGGCCAACGGTCTGTCGGAAAGCTATATCGAGGAGCATCGGTTCACCATCCGGGAAGTAGTCATCATCGCTTCCATGATCGAGAAGGAAACCTCCGGCGCCGCCGAAAGCTACACCATTTCCTCGGTTATTTACAACCGCCTGACCAATCCCGCCAACTATCCCTATCTGAACATTGATGCCGCCCTGGTGTATATCACCGGCAGCAATACCATCACGGAGGCGGACAAGCTGCTGGACAGCCCCTACAACACCTATCTCTACGCCGGTCTGATCCCCGGTCCCATCTGCAATCCCAGCCGCGTCAGTTTGGATGCCGCCCTGGATCCTTCCTCTACCGACTATTACTTCTACGCCCTCAATCCCGCGACCAACGAACACCACTTCTCCAAAACGCTGCAGGAGCACCAGGCATTCCTGAACTCCCTGCCCAAAGGTGAGGGAGAGGAGGAAACACCATGAGAAAATTGGAATTACTGAGTCCTGCCGGTGACATAGAAAAGCTGCGCATGGCGGTGCTTTACGGCGCCGACGCGGTGTATCTTGCCGGCACGGATTTCGGCATGCGAGCGTTTGCCGGCAATTTCACCCCCGAGGAACTGCCCCAGGCGGTGAAATTCGCCCATGACCACAGGGTCAAAGCCCATGTAACCGTCAACATCATGCCCCGCAATGAGGAGGTCGCCGCCTTGCCGGCCTACCTGGAACAGCTGGATGCCGCCGGCGTGGATGCCCTCATCGTTGCGGACATGGGCGCATTCACCCTGGCAAAAAAGTATGCTCCCCATTGCGATCTGCACATTTCCACCCAGCAATCCATTGCCAATTACGAATGCGCCACCGCTTGGTACGACCTGGGTGCTAAACGCGTTGTCCTGGCCCGGGAGCTGAGCCTGCAGGAGATCATCGGCATTCGTGAAAAATGTCCGAAAGAACTGGAAATCGAAACCTTTGGCCACGGCGCCATGTGCGTAAGCTATTCCGGACGCTGTCTGCTGAGCAACTATATGACCGGCCGGGACTCCAACCGGGGCGCCTGCGCCCAGCCCTGCCGCTACCAGTACGCGCTTATGGAGGAAAAGCGGCCCGGGGAATACTTCCCGGTTTTTGAAGACGAAAAAGGCACCTATATCCTAAATTCCCGGGATATGTGTACCATTGACCACCTGAAAGACCTGATGGATGCCGGCATTGACTGCATTAAAATTGAAGGCCGCGCCAAAAGCGCCTACTATGCCGCCATTATCACCGGCGCTTACCGGCACTGCATTGACGATATCGCGGCAGGCAAGCCCATTGACCCCATTTGGCGTGACGAAGTGGAGCATGTATCCCACCGAATCTATTCCACAGGCTTCTACTACGGACACCCGGGACAATATGTGGAAAACTCCCGGTACATCAGGGAGTGGCAAATCGTCGCAAAGGTAGAATCCTGCGACGAAACCGGAAAAGCCCTGTGCAGTTTGAACAACAAATTCCGTCAAGGCGACGAATTGGAAGTGGTAGGCCCCGATACCCGACCATTCCCCATCCTTGCCAGCGGCATCACTGACATGGACGGCAATCCCCTGGAAGAGCCCCGTACACCCCAAATGCAATTTATCATGCAGCTTCCCAAGCCCGTGCCTGCCCATTCTTTGATCCGCCGCAGCGTGGACCTCTCCGCCAAATAAGGATACTACATAAAAAACTCCGTGCCGATTGCTCGACACGGAGTTTTATCTTGTTGATTGACTGGGAATTACACCAGCTCGATGACTGCCATTTCAGCAGCATCGCCACGGCGGGCGCCGGTACGGGTCACACGAGTGTAACCGCCATTGCGCTCAGCGTAGTTGGGAGCGATCTCCTTGAACAGCTTGTTTGCTACGTCTTCATCGGTGATGAAAGCCAGAGCCTTACGGTAAGCGGCCAGGTTGCCCTTCTTGCCCAGGGTGATCATCTTCTCAACCACGGGCTGAACTTCCTTGGCGCGGCAGAAAGTGGTCTCCATCTTGCCGGTACGCAGCAGATCGGTGACCTGCTGACGCAGCAGAGCCTTTCTCTGAGTGCTGGTCTTACCCAGCTTACGAGTGCCAAACATGAACGTTTCCTCCTTTTTGAAAGGTTACACTAACATTAGTTGTTGCTGCCAGAATCTTCGCTGGCCAGGGACAAGCCCATCATCTCCAGCTTCTTCTGAACTTCGTCCAGGGACTTCTTGCCCATGTTACGTACCTTCATCATGTCCTCACCGGTCTTGCTGATCAGATCAGCAACGGTGTTGATGTTGGCGCGCTTCAGGCAGTTGAAGCTACGGACAGACAGATCCAGCTCATCGATGGTCATGGACAGCTTTGCGTCGGGGCGGTCGGCGCTCTTTTCCACAACAGTGGAACCGGCGCTGACGGAATCAGACAGGTTGGTGAACACAGTCAGATGATCGCTGAGGATCTTGGCGCCCAGGGACACAGCGTCCTTGGCAGAGATGGTGGAATCAGTCCAGACCTCAAGGGTCAGCTTGTCGAAGTCGGTCTTATCGCCGACACGACAGGGCTCCACCGTGTAATTCACCTTTTTGACAGGGGAATAGATGGAGTCGATAGGGATCACGCCGATGGTGGTCTGGGCGTTCTTGTTGCGGTCAGCAGAATCGTAACCGCGGCCCTGGCTCAGGGTGATCTCCATATTAAAAGTGGCGCCTTCGCCCAGAGTGCAGATGTGCAGCTCGGGGTTCAGAATTTCAACCTCGGCATCGACCTTGATATCGCCTGCGGTGACCTCACAGGGGCCAACCGCGTCAATATAGACGGTCTTGACTTCCTGGGTGTGCAGCTTCATGATCATGCGCTTGACATTCAGTACGATCTCGGTCACATCCTCGGTAACACCGGGGATGGTGGAGAATTCGTGCTGTACGCCGGCAATCTTAATGGAAGTTGCGGCATAACCGGGCAGGCTGCTCAGCAGGATGCGGCGCAGGGAGTTGCCCAGGGTCATACCATAGCCACGCTCCAGGGGCTCAACGACATACTTGCCGTATGCGGAGTCATCGGGGATGTCCAGGCAATTAATGCGAGGCTTTTCGATTTCTACCATGAATAAAAACCCTCCTTCTCAAGAGTATGGGGTGTAGAATGCACCCCACAATTGACAAAAACGGACTTTCGCGGGGTCGATTACTTGGAGTACAACTCGACGATGAGGTGCACAGCGATATCGAAGTCGATATCGGCCTTGGTGGGCATAGCAATGACCTTACCGGTGAGGGTGTTCTTATCACGATCCAGCCACTTGGGAGCAGCAACAAAAGTGTCGGCTTCCTTCAGTGCCTTGAAGAAGTTGTTGGAAACGCTCTTCTCGCAAACAGCAACGACATCGCCGGATTTCACCAGATAGCTGGGAATGTTGACGCGGTTGCCGTTGACGGTGAAGTGGCCGTGGTTCACCAGCTGGCGAGCCTGACGGCGGGAGTTGGCAAAGCCCAGGCGATAAACAACATTGTCCAGGCGGCGCTCCACCAGGGACAGCAGTTCTTCACCGGTGTTGCCGGGCATACGGGAAGCCTTCTCGTAGTAGTTACGGAACTGCTTCTCCTGGATGCCATAAACAAACTTGACCTTCTGCTTCTCGGTCAGCTGAGTAGCGTACTCAGACTTCTTAGCTCTTCTCTGACCGCCGGGGTTCTTGTTGGAAGTCTTGTTGTAACCCATTGCGGCAGGAGAAACGCCCAGCTTGCGGCAGCGCTTCAGCACGGGCTGCATATTCTTAGCCATTTCTAAATTCCTCCTATTGCAAAATCAGACTCTACGTCTCTTGGGGGGACGGCAGCCATTGTGAGGAATGGGAGTGACGTCCTTGATGGATACGACTTCCAGACCAGCGGACTGGAGAGCGCGGATAGCAGCCTCACGGCCCTGGCCGGGACCCTTCACGAAGACTTCAACGGTCTTCAGGCCGCAGATGTCGATGGCAGCCTTAGCGGCAGTCTCGGCAGCGGTCTGGGCGGCAAAGGGAGTGGACTTACGGGAACCACGGAAGCCCAGACCACCGGAGGAAGCCCAGCTGATAGCATTGCCTTCCAGGTCGGTGATGGTAACCATGGTGTTGTTGAAAGAGGAGCGGATATGAGCGGCGCCCTTTTCAATATTCTTGCGCTCTCTGCGGCGCTTGATAACCTTCTTAGTAGCCTTAGCCATTTACATATCCCTCCTTACTTCTTCTTGTTGGCGATGGTCTTCTTGGGACCCTTACGGGTACGAGCGTTGGTCTTGGTGCGCTGACCGTGAACGGGCAGGCCACGACGATGACGCAGACCACGGTAGCAGCCGATTTCGCTCAGCCGCTTAATGTTCATGCCGACTTCACGGCGCAGGTCACCTTCGATGATGTAGCCATGCTCGATGGCTTCACGCAGCTGGGCTTCCTGTTCCTCGGTCAGATCCTTAACGCGGGTGTCGGGGTTGATGCCAGTCTTGGCCAGAACCTCGGCAGCACGGGCGGGACCGATGCCGTAGATATAAGTCAGAGCAACTTCAATTCGCTTGTCGCGGGGAAGATCGATACCAGAAATACGTGCCATATTCTATCAGCACCTCCTATTAGCCTTGTCTCTGCTTGTGTTTGGGGTTTTCGCAAATTACCATTACGCGACCCTTGCGCTTAATGACCTTGCACTTCTCGCACATGGGTTTAACGGACGGTCTTACTTTCATACTGTTTAACCTCCATATGAGAATTACATATCTCTTAGTGTTACTTGCTTCTCCAGGTGATCCGACCCTG
>JAZOAD010000105.1:0-15772 GCA_045595225.1 Faecousia sp. | reverse complement strand
ATGTCCAGATAGTCAATATCAGCGCGGGTCTTGCCGGAGCGGCGCAGGGCCTCGTCAATGCAGTGATACCAGTTGGGCATGGAGGTGGTATCCAGCAGGCCCTTCATCTTGGGGCTGTCCATCAGCCGCAGCATATAGTTCTCCTGGATGTTTTCGGCGGTGACAGGCACGGTGATGCCGCCGACCTTGCTGCCGCAGGTATGGACCACAGAGCCGTCGCTCATGAGGCCGGTGCCCAGCAGCAGATTTTTGCCGTAATTTTTCTTCAGGATCATGGCGCCGCCGCCGGCGCCCAGGTTGAACATGAAGGACACACCGGAGTCGGTGTAGTCGATCAGGTCGCAGTTGCGGTAGCCGCCGCAGATCAGCACGGTGTTGATCTCGTCATCGGCGATCAGCATATCCTTGGCGATCTTCATGGCGGATACGGTGGTGCAGCAGCGATTCTGCACGTCGATACCCCAGGCGTTCTTGGCGCCGATCCGGTCCTGCACATAGCAGGCCGACGTAGTCAGGGGGTATTCTTTGTATTCTTCGGTGATGCAAAGGATCACATCAATTTCCAGGGGATCCACACCGGTATTTTCCAAACACTTGAGGGCGGCCAGAGCGCCCATTTCCTGGGTGCCGTCGCAGGGCTCATCGGAGGGGACATATTTTTGCACGATGCCCAGCTTCTGGGCCACGGCTTCCTCGCTCCAAACGCCGTTTGTCGCCTCGGAGATCTCCTTGGCGGTCATGATCTTCTTGGGAAGGTAAGTGCCCAAACCCACGATACCAACATTTGTCATACAAATCTCTCCTTTTTTTGAGCAGAATGCCGCCAAACAAACCGAAGAGGTTCATTTGGCGGCATTGGTGAAAAATTACAGTCTCATACCGCCGTTGACAGACAGCACGTGGCCGGTGACATAGGAGGCATCATCGGATGCCAGGAACAGAGCGGCCTTGGCAATCTCTTCAGGCTGGCCCAGACGGCCCAGCATGGTCAGGCTTGCGAACTTCTTCAGCAGGTCCTCGGGAACGGTCTTCATCATGTCGGTCATAATATAGCCGGGAGCGATGGCGTTGCAACGGACCGGAACACCCTTGCGGGCAAATTCCTTGGCCCAGGTCTTGGACAGGCCGATGACGCCGGCTTTGGAAGCGGCGTAGTTGGCCTGGCCGATGTTGCCGTACTCGCCGACCACGGAGGCGATGTTGATGATGCTGCCGCCGCCCAGTTCTTCCATCAGAGGGCCAACATAGCGGGTCAGGTTGAACACGCCCTTCAGGTTGATGTCAATGACCAGATCCCACATTTCGTCGGTCATCTTGCGGGTCATGCCGTCCCGGGTGATGCCGGCGTTGTTGACAAGAATGTCGATCTTGCCGTACTTTTCCTTGGCGTACTCGGTCAGCGCCTTGCAGGCTTCGCCATCGGTAACGTTCAGCTGATAGTATTCCACATTCTCCGCTTCATAGGTCAGGGGCATCATATCGGCCGCGATGACCTTGGCGCCTTCCTGGGCGAACAGCTGCGCCATGGCACCGCCCAAACCCTTGGCAGCGCCGGTAACGATAGCAACTTTATTTTCCAGTCTCATATTTGTATCCTCCTATAATTATTTCAGCAGATCAAATATTCTTCAAAATGACAGCAGTGCCCATGCCGCCGCCGATGCACAGGGAGGCCAGACCGTACTGTTTGCCGCTGCGCTTCATCTCGTGCAGCAGAGTGACGATGATACGGTTGCCGCTGGCGCCGACAGGGTGGCCCAGAGCGATGGCGCCGCCGTTGGGATTGGTACGGGCCTTGATCTCGTCCTCGGTCAGGTCGTGCTGCTCAGCCAGCAGCTTCACAACACCCAGGCTCTGAGCGGCGAAGGCTTCGTTCAGCTCCAGCACTTCCATCTGGCTCAGGGTCATATTGGCGTCCTTCAGAGCGTTGGCGATGGCGGGAACGGGACCCAGACCCATCACATCGGGCTC
Source organism: Faecousia sp. (assembly GCA_045595225.1). GTDB lineage: Bacteria > Bacillota > Clostridia > Oscillospirales > Oscillospiraceae > Faecousia. The sequence goes on along the minus strand of JAZOAD010000105.1, from coordinate 13,801 downwards.
TACGCCGCCCTGGCCCCAGCCGACCAGCTCTGCCAGAGGCTGCAGATTGTGCTCGGCCACAGCCTTTTCGCTGGCCAGCACCAGGAAGCTGGCGCCGTCATTGATGCCGGAAGCGTTGCCGGCGGTCACGGTGCCGTCCTTCTTGAAGGCGGGACGCAGGGTACCCAGCTTCTCCAGGGTGGTCTTGCGGTTGATGTATTCGTCAGCGGCGAAGACCACTTCGGTCTTGCCCTGCTTAACAGTGATGGGAACGATTTCTTCCACGAAATTGCCGGCATCCTGGGCAGCGATGGCTTTAGCCTGAGAAGCGATGGCGAATTCGTCCTGCATTTCGCGGGTCAGGCCGAAACGCTCAGCCACGTTCTCAGCGGTGATGCCCATGTGCATGCCGCCGTAAGCGTCGGTCAGCGCGTCGAAGATCATGTGGTCGATCATCTTCATGTCACCCATCTTACAGCCGCCGCGAACCTTGTAGTTGACAAGGTAGGGAGCGCCGGACATGACTTCAGAACCGCCCGCGGCGATCAGATCGGCTCTGCCGGCAGCGATGGTGGTGGCGGCGTTCATAACGGCCTTCATGCCGGATCCGCAAACCATGTTCAGGCTGTAGGCAGGAATTGCCACGGGAACGCCGGCGTATATCGCCACCTGGCGGCCGGGACCCTGGCCCAGACCGGCGGGCAGAACGTTACCGACGACCACTTCGTCCAGCCATTCGGGCTGCACATTGGCGGCTTCCAGAGCGGCCTTCAGCACAGTGCCGCCCAACTGAGCGGTGGTGGTGTCCTTCAGAGCGCCCAGCATAGAGCCAATGGCGCTGCGCTTGGCAGCAACAACATAAATCTTGCTCATAATCTTTTTCCTCCAATTTATTTATCCAGGAGCTTGTTAAGTTCCTTCATAGTCGCGGCGGCGTCAGCAACGATACCCAGGTTGGCGACCTTGAAGATGGGCGCGCTCTTGTCGGTGTTGACGGCCACGATAAATTCACTTTCTTCCATGCCGGCCAGGTGCTGGATGGCGCCGCTGATGCCGAAGGCGATGTAAGCCTGGGGACGAACGGTCTTACCGGTCTGACCAACCTGACGGGCCTGCTCCAGAACACCGGCATCCACCAGCGCGCGGGAGGAGGAAACAGTGCCGCCCAGGTTTTCGGCCAGGGTGAAGGCGGGGGCGGTGTCCTTGACGCCACGGCCGCAGGAAACCAGGATCTTTGCGTTTTCAATTTTGTCCACGCTCTGGGTCTCCATCACTTCTTCTACCAGCTTCACGGCGAACTTGCTTTCGTTGAACGCGACGGTTTCTTCCACCACAGTGCCGGCGCGGGTATAGTCGGGCTCCAACTTCTGCATAACACCGGGGCGGACAGTGGACATCTGGGGACGGGAGTTGGGGCAGATGATGGTGGCCATCAGGTTACCGCCGAAGGCGGGACGGGTCATAAACAGGCTGCCGTCCTCGTCGATCTCCAGCTTGGTGCAGTCGGCGGTCAGGCCGGTGCGCAGGCGGGCGGACAGGCGGGGGGCCAGGTCGCGGCCAATGGAGGTGGCGCCAAACAGTAGGGAAGAGGGCTCGCAGGCCTTCACGATCTGATAAACAGCCTGGGCATAGGGTTCGGTCATGTAGTTTGCCAGGCGAACATCGTCCACCAGGTGAACTTCGTCAGCACCGTAGGCGATCAGCTCCTTGGCCTGCTCGGTCACATTGTGGCCCAGCAGCAGCGCGCCTACCTGGGCGCCGGTCTTACCGGCCAGCTCCCGGGCGACGCCCAGCAGCTCCAGGGCCACGGGCTGCACGGCGCTGTCACGCTGTTCGCAGAATACCCAAATATTATTGCTCATAGGGCACCTCCTTAAATCAGATGCCGCTGCTGCAGCGCGGCAACAATGGTCTTGGCGGCTTCTTCGGCTGTCAGCTCCACAGTTTCCACAGTCTTATCCAGCTGCTTGGTGAAGGAAGCCTTAACCTTGGTGGGAGAACCGGTCAGACCGCAGACGGACTTATCCAGCTGCAGATCTTCGTTGGTGATCTTGCCGATTTCTTTGGCGTCCTGGTCAACGATGTCCCACATATTCATGTAGCGGGGCTTTACCATGGTGGACAGCACGGTGATCAGGCACAGACCGGAAACTTCCAGAGTCTGATAACGGTCTTCAAACTGACGCTTGACTGTCAGCACGCCGGTTTCGGCATTGTAGGAAAGGCCGTTGGCGTAGGTGATCTGGGGAATATCCAGATGCTCAGCGATCTGAGGACCAACCTGGGCGGTGTCGCCGTCGATAGCCTGGCGGCCGCAGAGAACCAGATCGCAGCCCAGACGCTTGATGGCGGCAGCGATGATGGTGGAGGTAGCCAGGGTGTCGGAACCGCCGAAGGCCCGGTCGGTCAAGAGGAATGCTTCGTCAGCGCCCATGGCCAGCGCCTCGCGCAGAGCCTTTTCAGCCTGGGGAGGACCCATGGTCAGCACGGTGACAGTGGCGCCGCAGCTCTCTTTCAGCTGCAGGGCGGCTTCAATGGCGGCCTTGTCATCAGGGTTGATGATGGAAGGAACGCCGTCGCGCTTCAGGGTATTGGTTACGGGATCGATCTTGATCTCGGTGGTGTTGGGAACCTGCTTGATACAAACGATAATCTTCATGCTATCCACCTCACTTCTTCAGCAGTGCGCCGGAGATGACCATGCGCTGCACTTCGCTGGTACCTTCGTAGATCTCGGTGATCTTGGCGTCGCGCATCATGCGCTCCACGGGATATTCACGGGTGTAGCCGTAGCCGCCATGGAGCTGAACGGCCTTGGCGGTCACTTCCATAGCGGTTTCGGAAGCGAACAGCTTAGCCTGAGCGGCATTGACGGACAGGGTGGGAAGCTTGGCTTCCTTGGCGTCGGCCGCGATGTACACCAGCGCCCGGGCAGCGGCGCACTTGGTGGCCATATCTGCCAAAACGAACTGGGTGTTCTGGAATGCGGAAATGGGACGGCCGAACTGCTTACGCTGCTTGGTGTAGGCCACAGTTTCGTTCAGCGCGCCCTCGGCGATACCCAGAGCCTGGGCCGCGATGCCGATACGGCCACCGTCCAGGGTCTTCATGGCGATTTTGAAGCCGTCGCCACGCTTGCCCAGCATATTTTCCTTGGGGACCTTTACATTTTCGAAGATCAGCTCGCAGGTGGCGGAGCCGCGGATGCCCATTTTCTTTTCGTGCTTGCCGAAGGAGAAGCCTTCCCAGCCCTTTTCCACGATGAAGGCGGTCATTTCCAGACCACCCTTGGCGTTCTTGCCGGTGCCGGCGATGACCACATAGGTGGAAGCTTCGCCGCCGTTGGTGATGAAGATCTTGCTGCCGTTGAGAAGCCAGTGGTCTTCCATTTCCACAGCGGTGGTCTGCTGGTTACCGGCGTCGGTGCCGGCGTTGGGCTCGGTCAGACCGAAGCCGCCCAGCTTACGGCCGGTGGCCAGGTCGGGCAGATACTTCTGTTTCTGCTCCTCGGTGCCATGCTCCAGAATGGGAGCGGCGCACAGGGAGGTGTGGGCGGAAAGGATAACGCCGGTGGTACCGCAGTACTTACTCAGCTCTTCCACTGCGTAGATGTACTCCCGGTAGCCTGCGCCCGCGCCGCCGTACTGTCTGGGAATGATGATACCAAACAGACCCAGCGCGGCCATCTTTTCCACATTTTCAATGGGGAAGCGCTCTTCTTCGTCGGTCAGCTGTGCCAGAGGCTTGACTTCGTTTTCGGCGAAGTCACGGATCATTTGTTCAAAAAGAACAGATCTGAATTCTGCCATGGTTTCCTCCTAGAATTTATTTATATTTTTATTTATCGAATTTTACGGTCGCCAGACCGGAGATTACGGTTTTGCCATCCTGATTGACGCAGGTGGTATTCAGCTTGACGATCTTCTTGTCTTCCCGCAGTTCCACGATCTCTACGGTGGCGGTGATATCGTCGCCCAGGAATACGGGGGCCATAAACTTCAGGTCCTGGCCCAGATAAATGGTGCCGGGGCCGGGCAGCTGGATGCCCAAAACCGCGGAGATCAAGCTGGCGGTCAGCATACCGTGAACGATGCGCTTGCCGAAGAGGGAATTCTTGGCGGCGCCTTCGCTCATGTGGATGGGGTTGACATCCAGGCTGACGCCGGCGAACAAGGTCACATCTGCCTCGGAAAAGGTCTTCTGCAGGGACGCGGTTTGACCGATTCTCAGGTCGCTAAAAGTCATAATGGTTTCCTCCTGTTACACAACATGAATAATGTTCATATTCCATATCCAGTATGCCATAAATTGGCGCGTTTGTCAATGCATGAACAACTATATTTATGATATTTGTGCAGTCTTTACAAAATGGAAGGCCTAGATTTTTCCTTGCATTTTTTCCGGGGATAGTATAAGATAGAAAAAATGATCCAAAGGGGAAAATTTATGAGCGATGTTCTGAGCTACCAGGTTCCTGGCACCCATACGCCCAAAACAAAACAGGGATTTGACAAAATGCTGGCTCTGCTGGAGGCGGCGGACAAGCTTTTTAATGAAAGCGGGTTCTCCGCGGTTTCCGTTTCCGATATCTGTAAAGAAGCCCACACGGCGGTGGGCACCTTCTATATTTATTTTGATTCCAAGACGGATCTGTACCGCTATCTTGTGGAGATTTACAAGCGGCAGATCAAGCGCCATTTGGCGGTGGCGATCGCCGGTTGCGCCACCCGGGCGGAAAAGGAAAAAGAGGGCATCAAGTGCTTTGTGCGCTACGCCGTGAAAAATCCCAATGTGTACAATATCATTTGGGGCTCTCTGGCTGTGGATAAGCAGATGTTTGAGGATTACTATGTGTCCTTCGCCGCCAGCTATGCCCGGGCGCTTTCCAAGGATGCCCAGGAGCTGAAGTCCCCGGATGTGACCAATTTGGCTTACGCCCTGATGGGCATTACCAATTTCCTGGGCCTGCGGGCCATTTTTGAGGAGATGACCGACGAGCGAATCGACGAGATGATCGAAACCTCTGTGATGCCCATGCTGGAAAACGGCATATTCCGGTAACAAAAACAAAAAGCGACGCTGTTTTTACGCAGCGTCGCTTCCCTATTTATCGGCAGTAGAAGGTGGCGGTGGCGGAAACGCAGGTTTTTTCCGGGGCATTTTCCATGACGATCTGGCCTGCCATGCGGATCAAATGCCGGGTGACGGAAAGCACCTGGATCTTCAGTAAAATCTGGCTGTCCAGCAGCACCGGACGGTGAAAGGACAGGTTCATTTCAATGGTGGGGGCAATTTCAGCCGATTCCTTTTGGCAGTGGCACACGCAGCCCATGGCTTGGTCCAAAAAGGCGGTGCAGATGCCGCCGTGAACATGGTCTACCGCGTTGCGCATCCAGCCGGCGGTGGTGGCCCGGATCAGATATTCGTTATTCTCTGGATCGCAGCTGACCAGCTTCAGTCCCATCCAGTCTTCAATATTGTCCTTTTCCGGGTGGCGCTGAAATTCCAGAGCGTGCCGCAGCCGGTCTTCTATGCTTTGCGAATAGTCATTTGGTAGCAACATAAAACTTCTTATTCCTCTTCTTCGTCGTATTCCACCAGCTCCGGGCAGGGAGGCATGGCGTTGAGCCGGCGCACATATTTGCGCTGCCGCCGCAGCTGGCGGCAAAATTCGCCGGCGGTCAATGTGGCGCGGTGCCGGAACAGCTTGCCCGTTGTGTAGAAAAGCGGGCGGATTCCGCTGTCCTGCAGGGCTTTGATAAACCGGGGATTGCGGCCCAGAGCGTCATAAGCCCGGTCCAGCAGGCCCTGGTATTCCTTGCCATAGCGGCTGAAGCGAACGCCCTGCCAGTAAAGCCAACCGGATTTTTGCCAGGGCTGCCGGGCGCCAGCCTCCCGGGCGGCGCGACCGTCCATGTGGCAGACCCGCACCTGCTGGGCCTGGTCCTCGAATTTCAGGCTTTGGAGAAAGGACTCCATGCTGGTGATGGGGATGCCATCCAGCCGAAAACTGTGGGGACAAAGATTGGACAGCGCGTTGGCAGGGTATTTTCCTTTGGCATGAATGTTGACAAAAAGACCCATAAGGCACCTCTTTTCCCGCGTTTTTTCCATTATAGCACACTTTTTCACCCAATGCAACGGATTCGTTAGCAGATATTTTCTGTTGACAAAGGGCGCTGCCGGTGCTATGATGATCGTGACAACTGAATAAACTGTTGCGTGGCATGGACTTTGTTCGGGAGTCCGTGCTGAACAAGATAACCGGGTGTGACTCCCGGACGGTACCGCCGCTGTATGTGCCGATGGCGCGCTCTAAGACGAAAGTCAGTCACTGGGGCTTCCCGGGAAGGCAGAGCCGCCGGCAGCGATCGCTGTCAAAGCACGAGTCAGAAGACCTACGCAATGGCTTTTTCTCCGCTTCCTGCGTGTTATGGGGAGTGCGGCTTGTCGCAGAAAAACGGCTGCGGCGTCCTTTTGGGCGTCGCAGTCTATTTGTTTTTTAGGAGGTTTTTTATGAAAAACACAATCAAGCGTCCGGTTAGTCTGCTTCTGGTTTTGATTTTGGCATGTTCCATGCTGTTGACCGGCTGTCAAAAAGAGCCGCTGGTCGTCAAAGATTCCGAAACCTGCATCGTGATCAAACCCACAAAAGAGTCCTTGGATGGCCACGAGGACATGCTTCTGATCGATTATATGCGCATGCTGTCTGAAGAGGGTGAGCTGTCCTGCGCCATCAGCAACGGCATGATCACGTCCATCAACGGCATTGAAAATCCCGCGGATTTCAGCAGTTGCTGGATGCTTTACACCAGTGACGCGGAAAACGCTAACACCGCATGGGGCACCGTGGAGTATGCGGGCGTGGAATACGGCTCCGCCATCTCCGGCGCGGAAGTATTGACCGTCAAGGCCGATCAGCTGTATATTTGGGTGTTCCAGTCCTTTAGTTAATGAAGAATACAAAGTTTATTGTCCGCGTGGCAATGTCCGTGGCGCTGCTGATCGCGGTGCAGATGGCATTGTCTATGATCTCCGGTGTGGAGCTGGTGACCGTGATATTGCTGTGCCTGTGTGTTTGCTACGGCGCGCGGACGGGTTTGGCCATTGCCACCACCTTTTCTCTGCTGCGGTGCTTTTTCTTCGGCTTCCAGGTGAATGTGATGGCGCTGTATCTTGTCTATTACAACCTGTTTGCCCTGTTTTTTGGTTGGCTGGGTGGGCGCTTTGGCGGAGAAACCACATGGCTGCAAAGGGGGATCGTGGTATTTTCCGCTGTGGTATTTACCGCTTTGTTTACCCTGCTGGATGATATCATTACGCCTTTGATATACGGTTTTCATTGGAACGCGACCAAGGTGTATTTTCTGCAATCCCTGACGGCGATGATTCCACAGATGGTTTGCGCAGCCGTATCGGTTTTGGTGTTGTTTACACCGCTGACCCGTGTGATCCGCAAGATCAATTTCTGATGACCGGCCGGGGATGGGTTCGCTTCCGAACATCGAGCCCTACGGAAACAATTGATCTTCCTAAATACGAAAAAGTCCGCTGTGGCCGGTTTGGTCACAGCGGATCATTTTTATACTTCCTTGTACATGGCGGCGGCATCGTCTTTTTTGACGGTTTCCACCACCTGCAGAACCTCCACAGCCACCGTCCGGGGGCCCATGGTGATCTCGATCTTGTCGCCCACTTTCACTTCATAGCTGGCCTTCACCACCCGGCCGTTGACACTGATGCGACCGTTGTCGCAAGCCTCGTTGGCGATGGTGCGCCTCTTGATCAGGCGGGAAACTTTCAGATACTTGTCAAGACGCATCTTACTTGTTGGTGGCATCCTTCAGAGCCTTGCCGGCCTTAAAGGAGGGGGTACGGGAAGCGGCGATCTGGATGGTTTCGCCGGTCAGGGGGTTGCGGCCGGTGCGGGCTTCACGGCACTTGGTCTCGAAGATGCCGAAGCCGGCGATCTGTACCTTCTCGCCCTTCACCAGTTCAGCGGCGATGGTCTCAAAAGTGGCGTTAACGACGCGCTCAGCGTCCTTCTTGGTGGTGCCGGTGCGCTCAGCTACAGCGGCGATCAATTCGGTTTTGGTCATTGTGTGTTACCTCTTTCTTGTTTTATAGATGCAAAATTTTAGCTATTTTTTCACCCTTGGGCAGCATCAGGCAGTCCTGGCGGGTGATGACCTTGATTTTTACGGCGGCAAACAGATAGCTGACTACGCCCACCATCACCGGCGCGGCGCACAGGATCAGCCGGCTGGATGTGAGCAAATGCAGCCCGTACCAGCTTGCCCAGGTAAATATACCCATGATCAAAGCGGCCAGCAGGGGGCGGGCCAGATTTTTCAGCACCGCGGGAGGGTGGCTGATACAGCGGCGCATGGTGATGAGATTGAGAACTGTGATGGTCAAATGGCACAGCAGAGAGCCAATGGGACCGCCCAAAATACCGATGCTGGGATTTCCGGTGAGGATATAGACAGCCACCAGCTTCAGCGCGCCGCCGATGAACATATGGATCACCGGCAGATTCACATGGCCGTGGGATTGCATCATGGCGTTGGTCAGCAGCACCAGGGAGTTGAATACAACACATACGCCCAGAACGGTCATCAGCATGGTGGCCAGTTCTAATCTTTCGCCGGTGTAGCCGCCCAGCAGCGCCATCACGGGCCCGGCCAGCACCGCAAGGCCCACCGCGCAGGGCATACTGATCAAGCCCATGATCCGTACGGCGGATTCTTCCGTAGCTTTGGCTTCCTGATGATTTTTCAGCGAAAGCTGGGAAGCGATGGCGGGAATGATGCTGATGGTGATGGGGGTAATGAAGGCGCAGGGCATATTGAAAATGGTTTTGCTGAAATCGTAAATGCCCTTCATGGTATCCGCCTCGCCCTGGGTGAAGCCAAGATTCAGAAGCTGGCTCATGTAGATCTTGGTCTCCAGCATGGTAAGGATGGAAAGACCGGCAGAGCCGATGGTGATAGGAATGGCGATCAGCAGCAGCTGCTTGGCGGTGCTGCCGTAAGAAGCCGCGGTGTCCTCGCTTTTGGGAAGACAGGCGAAATCCTTGCGGAAACAGCGCCAAAGATACACAGCGGACAGGGCGCAGCTGGCGGTAACGCCCAAAATGGCGCCTGCGGCGGCAAAGGGGATGGAATCGGTCATTTTCAGCAGCAAAATAGCGGCTGCCATGCCTACGATCAGTTTACATAACGCTTCCAGCACCTGGGAAACGGAGGTGGGCATCATATTGCCCTGACCCTGGAAGAAGCCCCGGTAGGCGCTCATGATGCAGATCAGCAGCACGCAGGGGCCCAAAGCGCCGATGGCGGCCCAGGCGTCGGGCTGCTGCTGGAATTGCGCCAGTTCCCGGCAGAAAACGGTCATCAGCAGCGTGCCGATCAGACCAAGCGTCAGGAAGAGGATCTTGGCTGTTTTGTAAGTGCGGCGCACTTGATTATAGTTGCCCAAGCTGCTCTGCTCGGATACCATGCGGCTCATGGCAACGGGCAGACCGGCAGTGGCGATCATCAGCAGCACATTGTAAATTTCGTAGGCGGTGGTGAAGTAGGCAAAGCCCTGTTCGCCAATGATGGCATTGAGGGGAATTTTGTACAGGGCGCCGATCACCTTTACCAGGGCGGTGGCCATGGCAAGCAGCGCTGTGCCATGGAGGAAGGATTGCTTTTTTTGCTCGGACATGAATACATCTCCTTGTGATGGGAAGGTAAATTGTTATTTACAGCGCCGCTTCTTCGGCGCGCGACGGGCAATGGCCGTCGCATTGTTCCTCAACTAAACAACAATTTACTTTACTGTTTTTCCTCGCTAAACAGCCGGGGAATGCCGTAGGTGGTCAGTTCTTCCACCACTTCTTTCAAATCAATGGTGGGGAATTGACCGTTCTGGTACAGTATCCTGCCGCGGACCATGGTCATGGCCACATCGCCGCCCTTGGCGCTGAAGCACAGGGCAGAGAGCACATTGTGGCAGGGCATCAGGTGGGGCGCGGAGAAATCCACCAGCACAATGTCTGCGTCCATGCCCTCTTTCAGCATGCCGCATTCTTCCGCGCGGCCCTGGGCTCTGGCGCCGCAGACGGTGGCCATCATCAATGTGGCAGGCGCAGGCAGCGCCTCAGCCTTGCCCGCGGCGGAACGGACGGACAGGGCGGTGGCGCGGATCACTTCAAACAGATCCAGATTGCTGCTTTCCACGACGCCGCCGGTACCCAGCGCCACATTCATGCCGGCTTTGACGCAGTCCAAAACGGGCGTGACAGGGTGACCGGCCTTGGCGGCGGCTATGGGCGCCGCCACAGCGGAAACCTTGTGCTTGCCCAGGATCTTTCGGTCCGTTTCCGTCGTGCAGGCGCAGCCTGCGGCGGTGGTGGGTACAGAGAACAGCCGATGGCAGCTTAAAAGTTCCGCCTGGGAAAGTCCGGTACGGTCTAAACAGGAGTCGGCTTCTTCCTGGCTCTGAGCCAGGTGCAGCTGTATGCCGATGCCCTTTTCCGCGGCGTAAGCGGCCAGAGATTCCCACAGCGGGAAGTTGCTGGTATATTCGGCCCAAATGCCGGCATCCATGCGGATACGGCCATGGTCAAAGCCGTGCCATTTTTCGACTACCCGTACCAGTTCCCGGCATTGCTCGTCGGTTTCAAAGTCAAATTCTTCATTTTCGTCGATGAAGCGGTAGGAGGACAGGGCAATATTGGCCTTGATGCCGGTTTCGTCCGCCGCCTGGGCGGTGGCTTCCGGATAGTAATACAGGTCGGAAACGGAGGTCACGCCGAAGCGCAGACACTCCGCGATCGCCAATTTCGCGGCAGCTTTGGCAGCCCGTGAATCCATTTTCGCCTCTTTTTGCAGCTGTTTTTCCAGGGCTTCGCCGTGGCTGACATCGTCCAGATAGCTGCGAAGGGCGGTGGAGGCCAGATGGGTATGGCAGTTAATCAGGCCTGGCAGGGCCACCATACCGGTGCCGTCGATAATGGTTGCGGGCATTTCTTCGGGGGCTTTTTTGGAAATGGAAACGATTTTTTTGCCTTCGATGCCGATGTAAGCGCCGAATAGCACATCCATTTTCTCATTCATGGTCACCACGGTGACATTGGAAATTAAAGTATCCATAGGAAGATTCCTTTACTTCAATAATTCAAACATTTCCGTTTTCTTTTCCAGCACAGACTCGATCATTTCGATATACTGCTCAGGGAATTTGGGGTTGGGGAAACGAACCAGCTTGCCGTCGGGCAGATTGACCTTGCTGATGCTGCCGCCGCCCACGGAAACGATGGTGTGCACTTCCTCCATCATATAAATATTGTAAAGACAGTCCTGCTCCTCCCGGCTCCAGCCGACATTTTCAAAGGAACCGGACATATATTTCTGCCGATACAGATAATAGGGCTTGTAGCCCAGCGCGGTCAGCTTTTCCGTGGCGTAGGCCACCATTTGCGTCACATCTTCAGCGGTGGGAAGGCCTTGCCGCTGCTGGAACAGATCGGCGTCCTTCTTCAGCGCCAGGGTATGCACGGTAATGTTGGCAGGGGTAAGCGCTGCCACGGTATCCAGCGAATGACAGAAGCTTTCCACTGTATCCATGGGCAGGCCGGCGATCAGATCCATGTTAATGGCCTTGAAGCCGGCGTTTTCCGCTTCCAGGTAGGCTCGCAGCACATCCTCAGCTGTGTGGGGCCGGGCGCTGGCTTTCAGTACGGTGTTATTCATGGTTTGGGGATTGATGCTCATGCGGTCAACGCCGTGGCGGGCGATGGCGCAAAGCTTTTCCCCGTTCAGCGTGTCCGGACGACCGCCTTCCACAGTAAATTCTATGCACCGGGAAAGGTCAAAAGCTTCGGAAATGGCCTCCAGCAGCCGCTCCATTTGGGAGGAGGACAATGTGGTGGGCGTGCCGCCGCCTATATAAATGGTACGCACGGTGCGGCCTGATTTTGCCAAAAGCTCTCCGGTCAGGCGGATCTCCCGTAGCAGCGCCTGCAGGTAAGGCTCGATCAGCTCTGTCCGCTTGCCCACCGTGCGGCTGACGAAGCTGCAGTAGGCGCAGCGAGTGGGGCAGAAGGGAATGCCCACATACAGGGAAACATCCCGCGGCGCCAAAAGAGAAGCGGCGCGGGCCGTGGAAAGCGAGCATTCCACCGCCAGCTTCCGCCGCTGGGGCGTGACAAAATACACATCTTTCAGCAGTTTGTCCGCGGTTTTGGCGGTACCGCCTTCCAAAAGATGCTTGGTTGTGATTTTAGTGGGCCGCACACCGGCCAACGCGCCCCAGGCGGGCAGGTTGGGCAGCAGCTGGATGGCTGCCAGATAGTAGCTCTGCTGCAGCGCCCGGCGACGGCTGCGGACCGTTTCCTCAGCGACCTTGATGCGCCGGGAGACGGTGGCGGTGCGGCCACCCATGGTAATTTTCGCCCCGGCTGTGAGCCAGATTTTGCCCCGATGCAGGGAGGAAACCGCCTCTCCCTCCGTTCCCTCCGGGAACAGGGAAAGCTGCAGCTGCTCTACGGCATACAGATCTTCGTGGCCGATCAGTGTCAGTTTCATAAAAAACCTCTTGGGAGGGAATTATCTCAGATAAGGATTGGTTTTGCGTTCATATTCCAGAGTGGTTGCCTCGGCGTGGCCGGGGAAGACCCGGTAATCTCCGGGAAGCTGGTGCAGTTTTTTCATGGACTTACGCATATCGAAAATAGAGCTGCCGGGGAAATCGCAGCGGCCCATGGAGCCGGCAAACAGCGTATCGCCGGAGAACAGGCAATCGCCGAGCATCAGGCAAACAGAGCCGGGGGTATGGCCCGGGGTGGGCAGCACGGTTACTTCCATGCCTGCCACAGACAGCTTGCCCTCAGCGGGATACAGGTCGGTGTAGTACAGAGGACCGTCGGTCATGGCAGAGGGCAGCGTCAGCTCCTTTTCTGCCACAAAAACCTGGCAATCTGTGTCCGCGGCGATTTGACGCACAGCGCCCACATGGTCAAAATGGCCGTGGGTCAGTAAAATGGCCTTGATCTCCAGGCCCAGCAGCGCTGCCCGGTTCAAAATGGTATTAGCTTCATAGCCGGGGTCAATGACGATGCAATCTTTGCTGCCTTCGTTGTGAACGATGTAGCAGTTGGTCTGGTAAAGGCCCAATGTTAAAGTATGAACTTGCAGCATTTGTTACCTCCGGGGTGTGTCCATTAACTGGTCGGTGTCTAAAATCAGGGTCACCGGGCCATCGTTGACGGACGCCACTTTCATGTCGGCGCCAAAACGGCCGTGCTGGGGCGGATAGCCCAATTCTTCGCAAACGGACAGGAATTTTTCGTAGAGAGCGTTGCCCAGCTCCGGCCCGGCGGCATCGGTAAAGCTGGGTCGGCGGCCTTTGCGGCAGTTGCCGTAGAGTGTGAATTGACTGACCACCAGCACTTCGCCACCCACGGCATCCAATCCCAAATTCATTTTGCCGGCTTCATCTTCAAAAATCCGAAGGCCCAGGGCTTTTTCGGCAAGATAACGGCATTCCTTTTCCGTATCATTGGGGCCGATGCCTAAAAGAATGAGAAAGCCTTTTCCAATTTTGCCCACCACTTCGCCGTCGATGGTGACGGAAGCGGAGGATACTCTTGTCAGTACAGCGCGCATATGCTTCTCCTTTGGTGAGATAAATTGTTGTTTACGGTGTTACGGTCTAGAAAATGTTGTCATCCTGAGCGACCGAAGGGAGTCGAAGGATCTTCGCATTTTCCATCTGCTACGCAGTTATTGAGTGCGTAGATCCCTCCACGCGCTTCGCTTGGTCGGGATGACAG
>JAZOAD010000104.1:0-4148 GCA_045595225.1 Faecousia sp. | reverse complement strand
GCCAGGTACTTTTCCTTTTCCACGTTCTTCAGCATCAGGCCGCCCTCGGTCTCTTCCAGGACCCACAGATAGCCCTCGGTGGGCATCTCGGCGGAAACGTTGAAGGAATTGTAGGTGCCCTTCATGTAGATGTAACGGCCGAAGGAGTCCTGCATGGTGAACTGGCCATCGGCAACATTGGTAATGGTGACGTAGTCGGTGTCAGCCAGGGCGCTGGCGGAGCCGGCAGCGGGATAGCCGTAGCCCTTGTCCTCAGCCAGAGCGGCGAAGGTCAGATCGCCACAGGCGATGACGTACTTGCCATCTTCCACAGCAACAGGCTCAGCGGCCGCGTCGGCAGTGGCGACAACGATGTTGGACACGGTGCAGCGCTCACCGGTCAGGCACAGGAAAACGGGATTGGCAGCATCAACGGGAACATTGACCTGATTGATCACACCTGCGATTTTGTAGGTAATCACAGCCACATTGCCTTCCAGCTTGGCGGTGACTTCGGCGGAAGTGCCGGCCTCGGTAGTAGCCTGGAAGTTCTCCCAGGTGAAGCCTTCTTCAAAGGTATAGCTCCAGGAGTAACCCTTATCACCCAGTGCGGCGGCATGATCGCCAATATTCTCACCGTACAGCCAGCCCCAGGCATCTGCTCTCTGAACCCAGTACTCGGTGCCCAGAGTGTCGGCGGAACCGGCATGGATCACCAGGCTGGGAGTGCAGTAATTGGCGGCAGCGCCGTCCTCAGTATCTGCAAAGAAGGTCATGGTGAAGCCTTCTTCCGTGATCTGAACACCCTGAGAATGGGCGCTCCACCAGCCGCCGAAGGTAACGTCGGGCAAGGTGGTTTCCGCGGCGGATGCGAATACGGCCAGGGACATGATCATGACCAAGGCCAATGCGATTGCAAGGATTTTCTTCATGATTTTTTCCTCCATTAAAATTTTACAGGCGATTGCCTGCGAATTACAGTTTAGTAGTAAAATTTTCGATGCACCAGCATCAGCGCGTACACCACCGAGGTAATGACGCACAAAATGCCGGAATAAATGAGAATCTGATAGAATTTCACGCGCCACACGCCCAGCAAAATAATGGACAGCAGCATCAGCAGGAAAAACCAGTAGCCATAGGACAGCGCCGTGACGGTGAGCCATTTTGCCGTATCCTTTCCCACATCCGCAGCGATCTGCTGCTTGGTCATGCCTTCATAGTAGGGATTGACCCGGCGGCGGAAGCCTTCCCGGGGCAAGCGCCTGCGTTTAGTCATACTTAACGCCCCAGACGCTTTCATTGCTGCCCACAGCGGAGAAGGTCATCACCGTGGTGCCGCCTTCGTCGGGCATTTGGCAGAACACGCCGCTGAATTCCTCTTCACCCATGGAAAAGTGCATATAGTAAGTACCCTCGGTGCAGCTCCAGAACCCCTCAATATCCTGGCCGGCCACCCGGCCATCCTCCAGGAAGTAGAGGATGAAGGGCTGGGCGATTTTCGCGTCAATGGCTGTGCCCTGGTTGATCACATAGTAGCGGCCCGCCACCTCTTCCCTGGCATAGCCGGTTTCGGACACGGTTTCGCCCTGGGTCTGATAAGGCAGCATGCAAATCCAGCCCTCTTCATTCAGCAGGAACTGATGGACACGGGGAGAATGGCGCTCCGAATTTTCATCAAAGCGGGTGTGGTAGACCACATACATTCTGCCGTCATCGTCCACAAACGCGGAATTGTGGCCGGTGGCCATGTAAGCTTTGTTGACGCTGGGCATATAGTAGTTGCCGGAAAGCTTGACGCCGTAAGCCGCGTGACCGCCGCCATAGGGGGTCTTGCCGTTCATATCCACATAAGGACCGTCGGGATTTTCGGAACGGAACACACGGATCTGATAGCCGCCCTCCCGGACCAGAGAGCCGTAGGATACGAACAGATAGTAATAGCCGCCCGCAGGCAGGATATAGGGCGCTTCGATGGACTTGTGGTCGCCGCCCAGCAGCAGCTTGCCGAAATAGGCATCCACATCGTTGGCGGGATCGTCCTCGGGATGGATCACCAGACCGGTAGCGGGATCCAGCTCCAGCAGGTAAATGCCGCCGCTCCAGGAGCCGTAGACCATCCACATTCTGCCATCGGCGTCAAAGAACACGGAGGGGTCCAGGGCGTTGGGCCATTGCTTATGATTATAGGTACCGGCGGCGGTCAGGTACTCGGTGGTGGCTTCGTATTCATCCACATAGTCCATCACATCGGTATGCTGGATATTACTCTTGGTAAAACCGGAGTACAAAATGGTAGCCTGCCATTCAAACTTTCCATCCGGGGTTTCGCTGGTACCGAAGCAGAGATTGGAGCAATTCCAGGTGGAAGTGGTGCAGTAATACATATAATACAGGCCGGTGGTTTCGTTGTAGATCACATCAGGGGCCCAAACATGCTCGCCGCCGCCGTTCTCCGCGTCATCGGTGGGTGTCAGGCTGGTTGGCGCGCCGGACCAGGCGAAGGCCTCGTCGTACACTTCATAGATCTGGCCAAAAATGGGATTGTTGATGCTATAGCCATCGCTCATCAGCTTCCAGCGCAGTAAATTCTGGCATTTGGCAGAAGCCATGTGGGAGCCGTAGATATAGTAGGTGCCGTCCACCGCCAGAATGGAAGGATCATGCACGGAAATACCGGAGGAAACGCCACCGGTCTTGATGCCGGACAGGTTTACATTGAAATCCAAATTGTCCGGCAACGGGCCGTATGTGGATTCCGTATTCTCAGCGGAGCCGCAGCCCACCAGCGCAGCCAGCATCGCCAGCAGCAGGCACAGAGCAGCAACACGGACAGATGTGTTTTTCATACAGACTCTCCTTTGGCACTTTGCTAAATTATTTCATAGTAATCTTAATTATATCGGTTATTGTGCCCAATGTCAACCAGTTTTTGGACGGAGATAGCCTTTTGTGAATGATATCCATGCCTTGCCCGCAAAAAATTTGAATAATATTCCCGGCTATGGCAAACAATACCTGCGAGCAAACAACCAAGGAGGTTTCTTATGAATAGAACAAAATATACTTGCTTGCTGCTGGCATTTCTGATGAGCGTTTGCCTGCCGGCGGATATGGCCAAAGCGGCAGAGGTGGAATGCGACAGCATCTACTGCTTCACCGCCCTGGACTTTTCCGATGATGAAAGTCTTACCGGCGTTTGCATCACCCATCTGCCCGACGGCGACGCCGGCACGGTGATGCTGGGCAACCGGGTCGTGCGCTCCGGCGACATTTTGACCGTCCAGCAGCTCTCTCAGCTGACCTTCGTGCCGTTGAAAACAGAAGTGGACCAGGATGTGACCATCACATATCTGCCCATTTACGCCAATCGGGTGGAACAGGCTTCCACCGTCACCGTTTCCATTTTCGGCAAAAAGGACCAGGCGCCGGTTGCGGAGAATTCCACACTGGAAACCTATAAAAATCTGCCCAACACCGGTAAACTCAGCGCCTACGACCCGGAGGGACAGCAGTTGACCTACACCGTCACACGCCATCCCAAGCGGGGCGAGGTGACCTTGCAAGCCGACGGCAGCTTCACCTACACGCCGAAAAAGAATAAGGTTGGCACCGATTCTTTCACCTACACCGTTACGGACCCGGCAGGCAATGTTTCCCGGGAGGCCACCGTGACCATTGAAGTGCTGAAGCCCGGCACCGCCACCACTTACGCCGATACGCTGGGCAGCGATTGCCGTTTCGCCGCCGAATGGCTGAAAAATACAGGCCTCTTTACCGGTGAAAGCATCAACGGACAGGCTTGCTTCCAACCGGAAAAAATCGTGACCAGAGGCGAATTTACCGCCATGCTGGTGGAATCTTTGGGTATTTCCGTGGATGAAAACGCCAGCTACACCGGCTTTATGGACGATTGTCCCACCTGGCTGAAGCCCTATCTGGCAGCCGCCCTGCGCTCCGGGCTGACCGCAGGCTGGCCGGGTGGCGCCACCTTTGGGGCTGACGAACCCATCACCGGCGCGGAAGCGGCGCTGATGATCCAAAACGCTCTGGATCTGACGGTTTCCGCCGCCGCTGTGGAGGCGGACAACACCGCTGTCGCTGTTCTGGCGGAAAACGGCATCGTCCTGGCGGCAGAAACGGCTCTGACACGGGCGGATGTGGCCATG
>JAZOAD010000103.1:0-17242 GCA_045595225.1 Faecousia sp. | reverse complement strand
CATGCCGCCAAAACCAAAATTTTGGGCCAGCTTTCCCTGGGCGTTGACCACTTTGAAGCATGGGTAGCGGTCCGGATCCGGGTTCGCATGGAGGATATTGCCCACTGCCCGGGCAAGATGCTTGTTGCCAAGGGCCTCGGCGAGCTGCCCGTAAGTGACTACTTTGCCTTTGGGGATGGTCAGTAAATAATCATACACTTTTTGTTTCATACGGGTGTCTCCTCTGCCAGGATAGCTTCCATTTCTTCCGGCACCAAGGGCCGACCCAGGGCGAAACTTTGCCGGGTTGCCCGCTGAAGGATGCGGCGGGAATCCGACGGGGAGTGGGCCGCTTTGATTTCCACCCGCAGACCCTCCAGCCAGCGAAGAATCTCCCCGGAGCGCCCCGGGATGACTTCTTCCAATGCCTGCCGCAGGCAGCCGGCGAAGCCGGGACTTTTTCCGCCGGTGGAAACGGAAACGGTCAGGTCCCCTTGCCGCGCCAGAGCGGGAAAGAAAAAGGTACACAGCGCGGGCCGGTCCACCGTATTGACGGGAATGCGATACCGACGGCACAGGGCAAAAATCTCCTCCGCCGGGGCCTCGTCACCTACGATCACAAGGGCCGGCAGGGTTTCGGCATCCTGCTGGGTGAAGTTGTCTTTTTGCATGAGATTGGCCCCAAAGGGGGCCAATTTCTCGGCCTTTTCGGCGATCTGCCTGCCGCTTCCCACCAGATATACATTTTGATTTGTCAAGTCCACGCACATGGGAAAATAGCTCATATACTTTCCTCCTCGCAGTAGTATTGCCAACCGCTGTCCGTTTCCACGCGGCCAAGTTTTATGCCAAAGAGCCGGTCCGCCATGCCACCGGCATAGATCTCCTCCGGCGTGCCCTCCGCGGCGATAGTGCCGTCTTGCATCAGTACCAGCTTGTCGCCGGCGCGGAAGGCGCGGGAAAGATCGTGGATGACCATGACTACGGTTTTTCCCTGCTGCGCCAATTCCCTGGCCTGGCGCAGCAGCTGCAGCTGGTGGGCGGCGTCCAGGTAGGTGGTAGGCTCGTCCAGTAGGATCACCGGCGTGTCCTGGGCCAGCGCCATGGCGATGTAAGCCTTTTGCCGCTGCCCGCCAGAGAGCTGCGTCAGCAGCCGATCCGCCAGGTCGGAAACGCCGGCCTGGGCCATGGCGGCCTGAGCGATGGCATGATCCTCCTTGCGGTAGCGCCGGGGATAGTCCAAATAGGGGAAACGGCCGTGGAGCACCAGCCGCCCCACCGTAATATCCGGGATCTGCCGACACTGGGCCAGATAGGCGATTTTTTGCGCCGTTTGCCTGGGCGGCAACGCTAGAATATTCTCTCCATCCAGCAGCACCTGGCCGCTGTTTGCCGGGAGAATGCCGCATAAGGCTTTTAACAAGGTGGTTTTACCGCAGCCGTTGGGGCCAAGGACAAGGGTGATCTTGCCTTCCGGAACGGTCAAGTCCACATTCCGCAGTACAGGATTACCGGGATAGCTGGCGGTTAGTTGCTTCACTTCCAACATGGACCGTCCCTCCTTTCGGCTGCAATAGCAGTAAAAGAAATACGGGGCCGCCGATGACCGCCAGCAGGATGCCTGCCGGCAGCTCGTAGGGGGCGAACAGCACCCGGCTTACAACATCGCACAGCGTTACAAACCCGGCGCCGCCCAATGCGCACAGCGGCAGCAGCTTTTTGATGTCATAGCCTGCCAGCTTTCGCAGAATATGGGGCACGATCAGCCCGACAAAGCCCAGTAGACCCGCGAAACTGACCGCCGCGCCGGCCAGCAGCGCCGCCAGCGCCAGGAAAAAGATCCGCATCCGCTTCACCGGCAGCCCAAGGCTTTTGGCGGTGTCATCGCCCAATGCCAAAACATCCAGTTCGTTGCCGGTGAGCATCAGCGCTGTGAGGGCGGCCAAGATCAAAACCGCTGCCGGCAGCAGCCGGGCGTGGGACACCGCGGCGAAGCCGCCCACCCGAAAATCCGCCCGCAGCATGGCCGCTTCCGGGAACAGGGCGGCCAGGGCCTCCGACAGAGCGCCGAGAATGGCGTTCACCGCCACGCCGGACAGCACCACCGTAGTGCGGGAAGCGCCGGTTTTCTGACCCAGGAATACAACCATCGCCATGGCGGCCATGGCGCCTAAAAACGCGGACCCGGCAATGGCCCAGCCGGAAATAGCGCCCATGGCGCAGCAGGCAGTCACCGCCAGACCGGCGCCGGCATTGACACCGATGATACTGGGGGATGCCAACGGATTGCGCAGCACACTTTGGATCACCGCGCCGGAAACCGCCAGGGCGCCGCCCGCCAGCAGGCAGCCGATGGTTCTGGGGAGTCGGGAATACCAGAAAATGTAGCCCGACGACGAATTGGGCCCGCCAGTGATGGCTTGCCATAGCTGGGGCAGCGTCAGTTTCACTGCTCCCAGGCACAAGCTTAGCAGCGCGCTGAGGAAAAACAGCGCTGCCGCGCCTATCAGAATTCGTTTTTCTCTGTTATTCATCGGCAAGGATCGCCTCCAGCTTTTCGTAGGCTTCCGCCCAGCGGTGGTTGGGCTTTAGGTTATACAGGCTTTTTTCCATAATGTGGACCCGCCCCTCTTTTACCGCGGTCAGCTGCGCCCAAAGGGGGTTGCTTTCCAGCTCCCGGGCCATGTTTTGCAGCATTCCCTCTGTGTCGTCGCCCCGCTGCACGATGAAGATATAGTCCGGGTCCGCCATGAGGATATACTCCAGGCTCACATTTTCCAGCAGCGTTTTTTCCGAGTCAGCGATATTCACACAGCCCAGGGTGCGCAGCATTTCTCCCAGCACAGTTCCCAGGCTGTTTTGCGCCCGGATGCTGGAGGCGGAAACGGTGAGGCAAAGCACGGTGGGCGTAGCTGTATTTGCCAGGCGCTGATAGCTTTGCTCGATCACCGCGTCGATTTGGTTTTGAATAGACAAGCCGTTTTGGAGATACAGATCGACCCGGCCGGTGATATCCGTGCAGATCTTCAGCAGCCGCAGATAATCGTCAAAATCTCCTACATCGAAATAGGCCACCGGGATGCCGGCGGCTTCCAGGGTTTCCAGCCACTCCACATGCTGCCGGGTATTGGCGGAAGCCAAAACAAAATCCGGGTCCGCAGACAGCAGCAGCTCCAAATTAAGGGATTTTGTGCCGCCTAAATTCACGGCATCCTCCAGCGGAAGGCCCAGATCCTCCCAGGCGTCCTCGGCGGTGGCTGCCACATGGCCGCCGGCCAGCTGCCAAACCTGGGCAAAGCTGCCCAGAAGCACAGCCACATTTTTCGGCTGATCCACAGTCACGGTCCTGCCCAGGTCATCGGTGAAGGTGTAGGCGGTGTCCGAAGCGGTATTGTCCGGCGTGTAGCCGCAGCCGGCGCATAGCAGACACAAAATCAGCAAAAATATCCATATCTTTTTCATAAAAACCTCCGTTTGCCGCAAAAAAATCGGGCCGCACCAGCGAAAAAAGGCGCAATTTCCCCACAGCGTATTGTTGCTCTGCGGAGAAATCGTTTTAAGGCCTTTCACTCGCTTCGTGCGGTCCGGCAGATTTCTGACAGGAAATGATGGAATTATCGGGTCGCGTCGGCCTGGGCGGTCAGCTTTTCGTTGACGTAGTCAAAGCCCAGGCGCTGGATGGTATCGGAGAAGCGCTCGCCGGGGATGCCCTCATCCCGGAACAGCAGGATGGCCTTTTCCACCACGTCCAGCACCTCTTCTTCGGAGAGGAAGGTTTTGGTCAGCGGGATGCCGTGGGCGGTTTTCTTGCCCCATCGGCCGCCGACGCAGACCGTAAAGCCGTACTGATATTTCTCAAAGGCGCCGAAGGGACATTTTCCGTCACAGCGGCCGCAGCTGTTGCAGGCGGTGGGGTCGATCTTGATCTTGCCGTCCACCACTTCCGCGATCTTGATGGGGCATGCTTCCGCTACCTGGCATTTCTTGCAGCCACGGCATTTGTCGTAGTCTACCAGCGGCGTTTTTTTGCCCACGATGCCCACATCGTTCAGCGTGGGCTTGGCGCAGCTGTTGGGGCAGCCGCCTACGCAGATCTTGAATTTATGGGGCAATGTAACATTGTGATAGCCCACATAGAATTTTTCGTGGATCTTCTCGGACAGACCGTAGGTGTCCACCAGGCCAAACTGGCAGGTAGTGCCCTTGCAGGAAACGACGGGGCGCACCAAATTGCCGGTGCCGCCGGTAGACAGGCCATGCTCTGCCAAAAAGTCGATCAACGGCTGAATATTTTCGTATTTCACACCCTGGATCTCCAAAGTCAGGCGGGTGGTCATAGCCACGGAAGCGGAGCCGAATTTCTCGGCGGCCTCCGCCACGGCATGGTGCTCGGCAGAGCTGATCCTGCCGTTGCGGGTGATCACCCGGACATTGAACACATCCGGATACCGCTTGTCGCGCAAACAGCCCAGACCCTTTACCCGTTTGATCTCCTCCGGTGTCAGCGCCTTTTCCTCGTTGCGGTTTTGCATAGCGTTCACTCCTTTTGCCTACTGTTTTTTCTGTTCTTAGTCTATCTATTTTTCGACAGAAAGTCAATAGCGGAAAGCGTTTCGCCGCCGCAAAAAAACCTTGCGTTTTGCCGCCGGATGTGGTATAAAAGAAGTACGCTTATATATATTCATGATTGGATGAATGTTTCTACGAACTACCGTAATAGTTTGCTATAAGCCCATCAGGGCAGAAGCAGCTATTGCGGCTTTTTTATGCCCGGAATTGGAGACGTTTATGGATAGAAAACAAGAAATTCAAATGTTGGGTGAGGAAAAGATCCCCAAATTGCTGCTGAAATTTTCCATTCCCTGTGTGATGGGCCTGCTGATCGGCGCGCTGTACAACATCGTTGACCAGATTTTTATCGGCAACAGCGAGCTGGGGTATCTGGGTAATGCCGCCACCGGCGTGTCCTTTCCCATTATCTGCATTGCCAATGCCTTTGCCTGGTGTATCGGCGACGGCGCCGCGTCCTACCTGAGTATCTGCTCCGGAAAGAAGGACTCGGAGCTGGCCCACAAATGCGTGGGCACCGGCATTACCGTCAGCGCCATCATCAGCATTGCGCTATCTGCCCTGTGCCTTATCTTTGCGCAGCCGCTGATGGGGCTGTTTGGCGCGTCGGAGCTGACCATTGACATGGCGGTGGAGTATTTTCGCATCATTGCGGCCCTGTTTCCCTGCTATTTGCTGACCGCTGTTATGAACAGCATGATCCGCGCTGACGGCAGCCCTACCTTTGCCATGATCGCCATGGCCAGCGGCGCGGTGATCAATCTGATTTTGGACCCCATTTTTATCTTTGTCTGCAAATGGGGGATCGCCGGCGCGGCCTGGGCAACCGCCATCGGCCAGGCCGCTTCCTTCCTGCTGTGCGCGGTGTACTTTTTCCGGCCCAAGTGCTTCCGGCTGACGCTTCGCAGCTTTATTCCCAATTGGCGGGTCTTGCGGGAGGTGGTTTCCCTGGGCGCGGCCACCTTTGTGACCCAAATTTCCATCGTGGTCATGGCGCTGGTGTGCAATATGACCCTGGCCCACTACGGCGCGCTGTCCCCCTATGGGCAGGATATTCCCATTTCCGTGTTCAGTATTCAAACGAAGGTTTACACGGTGGTTGGCAATATCGTCACCGGCATCGTGCTGGGCGGTCAGCCCATCTTTGGCTATAATTACGGCGCGGGGAAACTGGACCGGGTGCGGCAAACCTACCGCATCGTTCTGCTGTCCTCCGTTACTGTTGGCCTGGTTTCTACGCTGATCTTCCAGTTATGGCCGGAAATTGTCATCAATCTGTTCGGCCCGGGCGATGAAATGTATATGGAATTCGCGAAAAAGACCTTCCGGATCTATCTATCCCTGGTGACGGTCACCGGCTTGATCAAAATGACCACGGTGTTTTTCCAATCCATCGGCAAGTCCGCCCAGGCGGTGGTCACTTCCCTGGTGCGGGACATTCTTTGCTTCACGCCCCTGGCCATCGGCCTGTCTGCAATGCTGGAGCATAGTGCGCCGGGCACCGGCATCAACGGCATTTTGTGGGCCGCGCCCATGGCGGACGCGGTGGCGGCGGTGGTGATCATTTTCCTGACCGGCGCTTTCTTCCGAAAGCTGGGGAAAAGACCGGAAAATCCTTAAAGACGGCCAAATCCCAAATCACTTCGAAAAAATCGGGAATTTTATCGTATTTCTACAATATATTAACAATTCTTTAGCAAATTCTCTGTATTTTTCCCTTATGATAATCAATAGAATCGGGAAATTTGGAAGTGAAACGTATGGCATTTGTGGAATTTGAAAATGTGGGGAAAACCTACAATATGGGCCAAATGCAGATTCAGGCGCTGCACGATGCTTCTTTTACGGTGGAGCAGGGCGAACTGGTGGTTATTGTGGGGCCCTCCGGCGCGGGTAAGACGACCCTTTTAAACATTTTAGGTGGCATGGACACCCTAACCACCGGCCGGGTATTGCTGGACGGACGGGAAGTTTCCAAGCTGACCCAGCGGCAGCTGACCGACTATCGCCGGGAGGATGTGGGCTTTGTGTTCCAGTTTTACAATCTGGTGGGCAATCTGACTGCCCTGGAAAATGTGGAGCTGGCCAATCAGATCAGCAAGCATCCCCTCAATGCCCGGCAGGTGCTGGCGGATGTGGGCCTTGCGGAGCGGATGGGCAATTTCCCCAGCCAGCTTTCCGGCGGTGAGCAGCAGCGGGTGGCCATTGCCCGGGCGCTGGCGAAAAGCCCCAAGCTGTTGCTTTGCGATGAGCCTACCGGCGCGCTGGACTATCAGACCGGCAAGGCCATTTTGAAGCTTTTGCAGGATACGGCCCGGAAAACCGGCATGACGGTGATCATCATCACCCACAACAGCGCCTTGACCGCTATGGCGGACCGGGTGATCCAGGTTCGCAGCGGAACGGTGCGGTCTGTGACCGTCAATGAGCATCCGCAGGATATTGGGGAGATCGAGTGGTAATATGAAGAAAAAAGCGATGCGGAAAAATTTGCTTCGCACCATAAAAGGCTCCCTTGGCAGGTATGCCGCCATTGTAGCCATCATCGCCCTGGGCTCTGCCATATTTGTGGGCTTGATCGCCACCAAGTCCGATATGGTTGCCACGGGACAAAGCTTTATGGACGAGCATAATATGTTCGATCTGCGCTTGCTCAGCAGCTACGGCTGGACCCAGGCGCAGGTGGATCAGGTGCGCCTGCTTCCCGGCGTGGCGGAGGCGGAAGGCTGTGTCAGCATGGATGCCATCGCCAAAGTGGGCGATAGCGAGAAAAGCGCGGTGTACAAGCTCCACGCCATCTCCGAAAAAATTTCCACGGTGAATTTGCTGGGCGGGCGGATGCCGGAGTCGGAGGATGAATGCCTGATCGACGGCTACGGCATGACCGATGCCATCCTGGGCACTACATTTTCCGTCACGGAAGAAAATGATGCCGATACGCTGGGCAATCTGAACAGCCATACCTACACAGTGGTGGGCTATGTCAGCACCACCCTTTATATGGACATGTCCCGGGGCGGAACCAATCTGGGCAATGGTAATGTGGCGGGCTATGTTTACCTGCCAATGGGTGCATTCCGGGTGGATTATTTCACGGAGATCGCTGTCACGATGGAGGGCGACTTCGAAATTTATTCCGAGGAATTCAACAGAGCCATGGAGAACATGGCGGAAAAGATCGAGCCGGAAGTGATCCTTCTGGCGGATCAGCGGTTTGCCGCCTTGAAGGAAGAAGCGGAGCAGACCTACGGGGAGGGCTGGATGGAATACCAGGATGGCCTGGCCTCCTTTGAGAGCAGCCGGGACGAAGCCCTGGCGGCCCTTGACGAGGCTCTGCGGGAGCTGCAGACAGGTCAAGCTGAATTGGATGAAAACCGGAAGGCCCTGGAAGACGGCCTGAAAGAGCTTACCGACGGCCAGGCGAGGCTGGACGAAGAAAAAGCCAATTTGGTAGCGGCCCGGCAGGAGCTATTAAACAGCAAGTCGGAAGTCTACGCCCAATTGGCGGCGGCCTACGCCGAGCTGATGGAAAATTATAAGCAGGTTCAGGATGGCCTGAATCAAATCGGGGAAAATCTGCCTCTGGTGGAGGACGGTATTCTTCAGCTGGAAGATGGCCTGACCCAAATCGCGGATGGCATCAGCCAGCTGGATTTGGTGATCTCGCTGAAACAGCTGCAGGTAAATACGCTACAGGAAGCATTGGATGCTGTGCTGAGCCTGCCCATCGTGGATGACCGTCTGGCAGCGGAGCTGCGGCAGCAGCTTGCCGATGCCCAGGCGGAGCTGGATGAATACAATCAGCAGCGGCAGGAAGCCGTGGAAATGCAGACCCGGTATACCGCCCAGCTGGAAGAACTGAAAGTCCAACGCGACACCCTCTATGCCACCCAAAGCGAGCTGCTGGAAGCGGAGAAGGCTATTGATCTGGGCCTGATGGAACTGCAAAACAGCCAGTCCCAGGCTGATAATCAGTTTGCTGCTGCGGAAGCGCAGATAGAATCCGGTCAGCTTCAACTGGACCGGGCCCAGGCGGAACTGGACGCCGGCCGGCAGCAGCTGGAAGATGGCATGACCGCCCTGGAGGAAGCACAGGCGACCTTAGACGGAGCCTGGGCAGAGTATGAAACAGGCCGGCAGGAAGCGGAAGCGGAGCTGGCGGAGGCGGAAGCTTCCCTGGCGGAGGCGGCGCGGGAGCTGGCGGATGCCCGGGAAACCATCGACACCATGCCGGAGGCCCAGGTATTTATTCTGGACCGCAATACCAATGCGGGCTACCTGGCGCTGGACAACAATTCCGATATTGTGCAGGGCGTTTCCAAGGTTTTTCCCGCCTTTTTCCTGCTGATCGCCGCCCTGGTGTGCATTACCACCATGACCCGCATGGTGGAGGAAGAGCGCACCCAGATCGGCACGCTGAAGGCTTTGGGCTATAGCAACCGGGCCATTATCGGCAAGTACATTTTCTACGCCGGCAGCGCAGGTATTGTGGGCTGCGGCCTGGGCGTGATCATTGGCAGCGTTGCGTTCCCAATCATTTTGTGGGATGCCTATGGGCTGATCTTGAATATCACGCCCCGGATCCGATTGCTGATCAACTGGCCTTTGTGCATAGCGGTGGTAACGGCTTATACGGCGGTGGTGCTGCTGGTGACCTGGTACTGCTGCCGGCGCTCCTTAAAGGAAGTGGCTGCGGAGCTGATTCGACCCAAGGCGCCCACTTCCGGCAAGAAAATATTCCTGGAATATCTGTTCTTCTGGAAAAAGATCGGCTTCCTGAACAAGGTGATGCTGCGCAATGTATTCCGCTATCGCCAGAGAATGCTGATGATGCTCATTGGTATTGGCGGCTGCACAGCGCTGCTGCTGACCGGCTTCGGCCTGAAAGATTCCGTCGTGAATATCGTTTCCGACCAGTTTGAAAATGTGGTCACCAATGATATCGGCATCTATTTTTCCGAAACCCAGACTGAGGAGGATCAGAATCAATTTGCCCAGGAATTGCGGGGCGATATTTCCGATGTATTTTTCTTCTACCAGGCCAGCGCGGACCTGGAATTTGATGGCCGGGCTAAGGAAATTTATATGCTGGCCGCCGATGAAGGCATCCGGGACTTTATGTATTTCCGGCAGGACGGAGAGGATCTGGGCATGCCGGGCCTGGGAGAAACCTTCCTTTCCGTGGGCGTGGCGGATATGCTGGACGTCAAACCTGGTGACACCGTGACGGTCCGGGATGCGCAGCTGCGGGAATTGACCGTGACTGTGGCGGGCATTTATCACAACAGCGTTTTTAACTATGCCATCGTGCTGCCCCAGACTCTGGAGGACCAGTGGGGCGAAGCGCCGGGGAGCCAGATGGCTTTCCTGAATATCCGGGATTACGGGGATGTTCACCAGGTGGGCGCCAGGATCGCGGATATGCCTGATGTGATGAATGTGACCATCAACCAGGACGTTGCCCAGCAGGTGACTTCCATGCTGGATGCGCTGAATACTGTCATCGTGACCATTGTGATCTGCGCCGGCGCGCTGGCCATGATCGTGCTGTATAATCTGACCAATATCAATATCACCGAGCGCATCCGGGAGATCGCCACCATTAAGGTGCTGGGCTTCCGGGCGGGAGAAACGGCAGCCTATGTATTTAAAGAAAATCTGCTGCTGTCTGCCATGGGTGTGGTTCTGGGCCTCTTTGGCGGATGGTATTTGCTGAAATTTGTCATGAGCGAGATCCGCATCGACATGGTGTGGTTCCAGCCCCGGCTGACGGTGACGAGCCTGATCCTGGCGATGGCGCTGACCATGCTGGCGGCCTGCCTGGTGGATTTCCTGCTGTATTTCAAGCTGGAGAAGATCAACATGGCCGAGGCGCTGAAATCTGTGGAATAAAATATTGCAGCCGCGGCAAAGCAGTTTGCCGCGGCTTCGTATTTTGATGGGAATGCTCAGGCGAACAGAATGCCCAGCAGCAGGCAGGTCTGGCCGATGGCGTTGATGATCTGGGCGGTCCAGTTGGATCTGGCGTCCTCGTTGCGGAATTTATGCTTGCGGAACCAGCCCATAAAACCCATCAGCCCCATCCAGGCGATGAAAAACAGCAGGCTGGGCAGGCGGATGACAGCGGCGCCTACGGTGGCCCAGTCGATTTTGCCGAAACCGATGATAAAGGAAATCAGCATCAGCAAAAAACCGGTGGCCTGCATGGGTACAAAGGGCTTGTTGAGCCACTGCAGATCTTTTTTCGCGATGCCCAACACCAGCTTCCAGGCCACCTTGCAGCAGCCGGCCAACACCGACAGCGCCGCGCCGATCATAAACAGGGGCGATTGAAACCGCCCGGCGATGATCACCATGCTGATGCCGAAGCTGAGAACGGGAATGGCGTCCACCAACGCCAGCGCCAAAGTAAAGCCTTCCATAAGCACGCCTCCAATAATGTAGCATTTTCTGTATTATAGCAAATTTGGACCCGGCTTTCCATAGACAAAACGCATAAGATTTGGCGGCGTGAAAAGTGCAATGTTACAAAGTTTTTCGGGGATAATTGACACTTTGCGCGAAAAATGGTATGCTGAACCTGAACATGTTCATAAAAGGAGAGATGTACATGAACGCGAAAGAATTGCAAGCCTCCCGGGTACAGCTGTTCCGCGACGCGGCGAATTTTAAGAAGACCCATCGGATCCCCCACTTTGCCAATGTGGTAACCTGGAAGGTGTTTGACGCAGGCTACACGCTGGATCAGGCCATGACCAATTTTAATGTTTTGGAAGAAACGGTGGTCAAGTTCCTGGAGCGGTATCCTGTGGACGGCTTGATGGATGTGGGCATCCGCAATCAGTTTACGGTCACTGAGGCCTTCGGCGAAGGCGGCTACTATTATTATGACGAAAATGTGGTGGGCATTCACGATCATGCCCATTGTACCGTGGAAACCCTGCAGCAGTATCTGGATGATCCTGCCAAATACGCCTGGGAAGTGATCCTGCCCAAGAAATACGGCGCTGGCTGGGATGAGAAGGGCCTGGATGTATGGAAAAAAACCTGGAAAGAGTATATGCGCTACACCAGCTATATTCTCCATATGGCCGGCATTACCGGCAAGCAGTACGGCCTTCCCAGCCTTTCTCCCAACAATCCCATGAGCGGCGCCATCGTGCTGGGCATTGAGGAGCTGTTTTCCAATTTGCTGGGCATTCAGCAGCTGTCCGTCGCTATGCGCCGGAATCCCGATGAAATTGAGGCCTTCATTAACCGCTGGGATGAAGAGCGGATCAAGCCCGCCATTGAGAAGATCAAAAACGGCAAGGGTCCCAATTATAAATATTGCTTCGACTCTTCTATTTTGATGCTGGCCCATAATGTGATGAATAAAAAGCAGTTCGAGCGGTTCTACTGGCCCCATCTGAAGGAGCTGCTGGATGCTTACGCCGAAAAAGCCATGAACATTCGCATCTTCACCGAGGGCAGCATTCTCCGCTTTGCGGAATATTTTAAGGATTATCCCAAGGGCGTACTGACCTTCCATATCGAGCAGGACGATCCATTCGCTTTCCGTGAGGCGCTGCCCAATGTGTGCATTATGGGCGGCCTGACCACGGAGCTGCTGGCAAACGGCTCTCCTGAGGAGTGCGTGGCCTACACCAAGCGGCTGTGCGATGAGCTGGGCAAGGAGGGCGGCTTCATTCTTTCCGAGGGCAAGATGCTTAGCTACCGCAACGATGCCAACCGGGAAAATTACAAGGCTGTCTGCGATTTCGTAAGCCAATACAAACTGTGAGGTGCTGACTATGAAAAATGAATTCAAGTCCTACCCCCAGGGCTACCGGAAGCTGATGAAAAAACTGGTTCCCTGGTATTTTGGCCCCATGCGGGAAAAGATGATGCGTCTGCTGCTGACGATTTTAACGGACGGTTAAGAAGATAAATTGTTGTTTACGCGTACTGGCGCGGTAGCGCCCTAGCTTCTCCCCGGGAGAAGGTAGGCGCCTGCGGCGCTGTAAACAACAATTTATCGCATTCACATAGAAAGGACATTCCCATGATCATCATTGGTGAAAAAATCAACGGCGCGATCCCCAGCATCAAGCAGGCGATCGCCGAGCGGAACGAGGCGCTGATCATTGAACGCACCCTGGCTCAGGCTGCCGCCGGTGCCAATTTCCTGGACTGTGCCCCCTCCACCGCCACGGATATCGAATATGAGACTATGGTGTGGCTGATCGGTTTGATGCAAGGCGTAACGGATGTGCCCCTGTGCATCGACTCTCCCAATGCCAAGCTGCTGGCCCGAATTTTGGAAGAAGGTCATTTGAAGCGGCCCGGCATGGTCAATTCCGTCAATGAAGAGGGCGACAAGTGCGAGACCATCTTCCCCCTCATTGCCGGAACGCCCTGGGAAGTGGTGGGCTTGACCTGCGACCGGGACGGCATTCCTGCCGATCCTAAGAAAAAAGTGGAGATCGCCAAGCGGATCATCGACAAGGCGGTCAAATACGGTGTTAACCTGCCGCAGCTGCACATTGACCCCTGTGTCATGGCCCTGGCCACACAGCCCCACGCCATGGAGGATTTTGCCTATTGCATCGAAAATATCCATGCCTATGCCCCGGAGGTGAAGGTGACGGGCGCTATTTCCAATATCAGCTTTGAAATGCCCGCAAGAAAGTATGTCAATATGAATTGCATGGCCTACGCCATCGCCGCCGGTCTGGACAGCGCCATTATGGACCCCTGCAGCCAGGACATGATGGGCACGGTTTTCGCCTGCGAAGCTCTGCGCATGCAGGACAAGGGCGGCAGAAAATACAACCGGGCTTACCGCAAGGGCCTGTTTGGACAGAAGAAATAAAGGAGATTACATAGTATGATCGATTTTGAAAATCTCGCCGTCGCTATGGGCGAGCTGGATGAGGATACTGTTAAGGAAATTTTGGAGTCTGTTGACTCTACAGAGGCCGCCAACGCCGCCATGGAAGCCTGCCAGAAGGGCATGGACACCGTGGGTAAGCTCTTTGAAGAGGGCGAGTATTTTGTGGGCGACCTGATCTACGCCGGCGAACTGATGACCGATGCCGTGGAAGCGCTGAAGCCCTATCTGGCCAGCGGCGAATCCACCGGCAGCAAGACGAAAATGATCCTTTGCACCGTCAAGGACGATCTGCACGACATTGGCAAGAACATCGTTCGTTCCATGCTGGAGGCCGGTGGCTTTGATGTGCTGGACCTGGGCATTGACTGCCCGGCGGAGAAGGTCGTCGAAACCGCCAAGGCGGAGGGCATCAAGATTGTGGCCCTCTCCGGCGTTTTGACCCTGGCGCTGGACTCCATGAAGGCAACTGTGGAAGCGATCCGCGCCGCGGGTCTGGACTGCAAGGTCATCATCGGCGGCGCGCCGGTATCTGCCGAAGCCTGCAAGAACATCGGCGCCGACGAATGGGCCCACAGCCCCCAGAAAACCGTCGCCACCTGCAAAGCCTGGGCTGAATGATCCTTTTGACAGCAAAATCGCCCCTGCCAAAAACGGCAGGGGCGTGTTTTATTTTTTGCTCTTTTCTTTTGCCCGCTTGTCGTTGATGATCTTCATCTCCGCGGCGGTGATCAACTGGCAATCGTTCTCTCTCGCCCATTCCACGCAGCCCTTCAGCACCAGGGGCAGGAATACGCGGGGCACATTCAAAATGGTTTCCAGGGCATCGTCGGTAAACTTGACCTTGTCATCGGCCCGGTCAGCGGCGTAGCGGACAGACTCCAGGCTCTGCTTGCGGATGGGCAGCAGCTCAGCGCGCATCCGGGTCTTGCGGTGGAACCAGAAATTCTTGCTGTCGCGATAGCCGTAGTCCACAGGCAGGGCAGGGAAGTCCTGGGCGCGAACGCCGTTGATGATGGCATCCGCGTACTTCTTTTTCATTAAAATCTTGTCCACCTTCAAAATGAAGTGGGCGCCGAATTTACTGGTAATGCCGTTAAAATCATGGTAGGGCGGCTCGTAGCCGTTCAGGTTGCCAGGGGCGTCATTCTGGGCGTTGTCCAGCTCCCGCACCCAGGTGCATTCGATCACCTGGATGGCATCGGTGAGCACCATAGGACGGTGGCCTTCCGCCTGGCCCTTTTCCAGCCTGAACCGGCAGTTGGGCATCTTGTCCTCAGGCTTGTCGCCGGGCCAGCTGAGCTTGACGCACTCTTTGAAGGTCTTGGGATCGTCATCCACAAAGTTAATGGCACATTTGCCGGTGCGCAGGATATTTTGGGCGGTGTTGGAGCTGTTGCGGCAGCTAAGCAGCATGGCATAGTAGACCTTGCCGGCTACATAATAGGGCTGCACCAGGGAGTAGGGGCCCAGGGTGGTGGAGCCGTCTTCACACAGCGTGCTGATGACCACGGTGGGCATGGGGAAGAACAGGGAGGTCTGGTAGAAATTGTCTACCACGCGCAGGTTTTCAAAACTGGACATGATGGGTCACTCCTTACAGTAATTTCTCAAGCAGGGGTTTGATTTCTTCCATCTTGCGTCCGGCCACCGTCCATGTCAGCAGGCTTTCCGCAATGAATTCGGCGGTAAAATCGTCGGGGCAAAATTTCCGCAGCGGGGATGCCAGCTGGGTCCGCAGCAGGGTGTGGTAGGGGCTGGGCGCGCCGGAAAAGCTGCCTACGGCAGTTTCGTCGGCGAAAACCGCCTGATACCGCTCCACAAATTCCAGTAACTGCCGGTGGATGCAGCAAAATACCGTTCCGGCATCCCTGGTCTCCCGGGAGACGGCGGAAATGGCGTCCATGCGCGCCTGCCAATCCTCCAGCATAAAGGTTGCCACCAACGCATCTTTGGAAGTGAAATAATTATATACCGTGCCTACGCCAACACCGCAGGCGGCTGCCACGGAGCGGATGGTCATGGCGCTATAGCCGCATTCCTCCACCTGCCGCTGGGCCTCGGCTACCAATCGCTGGCGCAGATTTTCAATAATTTTGGGCATATATTCTCCTTTATGAACGCGTTCATCATAAATAGTATAAAATATTTCCGGTTGCTTGTCAAGGAAGATAAAATGTTGTTTAGAGCACCGCAGGCGCCTACCTTCTCCCCGGGAGAAGCTAGGGCGCTACCGCGCCAGTACGCGTAAACAACAATTTGCCGCTGTATCAGAACAGAACGCAGGCTGTATAAGTAATGGTTTTTTCACCGTGGTGGTAGGGAAGCCCGTTATCCCGGCAGACCTGGGTGACGAAAAGGCCGTATGCTTCCATGGAGCTGCAGGCTTTTTCTGGGAAGCGGCACGGCTCCGGATAGGCGCAGGTTTCGCAGACCCGGCATCCCCCGGCGCCCAGGCACAGAGCATTGGGATGTACTTGCCGAACCTGGTGGGCAAACCGGGTCAGCAGCGCCAAATGCCGCTGCTCCGCGCGGCGGTATGCCTGGGTGTCGATGGCTTTTTCCAAGGCGCCTACGGTTTGCAGCAGGATGCCGTGGTGATAGGATTGTATTTTCTCGGCGCATTCCGCCAGACTGCCGCAATGGGGCGGGCAGGTCCAGTTTTTGCCGTAGGCGCAGCATTTGTCCGCGGCGCACATATCCCGCACATCCTGCCGGGGCATCAATGTGGCAATATCCAGGGCCGCTGCCTGGGAAAATCCCAGATCCAGGGCTTTTTTGATCCATGCGTCCATATCAAAACCTCATATTTTCCGCGAAGCACCGGGGAAATTCCGGCAGGGCGCTCAATTCCAGCGCCTGGGTATCCGCGGCGATGCGCTGGGCCTGCTGCCGCGCGTTTTGGTCGGAAGCCAAAAGGATGGCGCCGCTGCCCGCGGCATTTCCCACAGCGGTGATTTTACTTTCCAGTTCCGGGGGAAGCAGACCGATCCGGCAGGCAGATTTGGGATCCGTATAGGTGCCGAAAGCGCCGGCCAGGAAAACCTGTTGGATCTGGGAAAGGGGGATGTCCATTTGGCTCGCCATCAGCCGGATGCCGGCGGCGATGGCGCCTTTTGCCAGCTGCACCTGGCGAATATCGTCCTGCGTCAGGAAAATGCCGTCGGTCAGATGGATCAGACCGTCATCCGTCAGAATCTTTCCCCGTTCGTTGATAAGCCCCAGCGTCAGTGCGACGGCTACCCCGTCGATCAGACCGGAGCCGCAAATTCCCACGGCGGTTCCGCCACCGATGACGCTGCACCGGATCTGGCCGTTTTCCAACCGGACATGGTCGATGGCGCCGGTTTGCCCCCGCATACCAAATCGGATCATCGCGCCTTCCAGCGCGGGGCCGGCGGCAGCGGAGCAGGCCACCATTTTCTGCCGGTTGCCCAGCGTCATTTCCCCGTTGGTGCCAATGTCCACTATCAGCGTCATTTCCTCCCGGATGTTCTGCCCGCAGGCCAGAACGCAAGCCACCGTATCCGCGCCCACAAACCCACCAATGTCCGGAATGATCAAAAATTCCGCCTGTTTCCATAGCGGCAAAATATTCCGGGCGGGCATGGTTTTGACTTCGGTCAGCACCGGCGCGAAGGGGACTTTCGCCAGATTGTCCACCGGGATTCCCAGCAGGAGTTGCTGCATGGCGGGGTTACCAACGGCGCAGACAAAACCAATATCATCAGCGGCAATATTCGCGCCGCGGCAAAGCTCCAGCGTTAATTGCGCCAGACAATCCCGAATGCTTTGGGTTAGCGGCTCCATTTGCCCCTGCAG
>JAZOAD010000102.1:0-10647 GCA_045595225.1 Faecousia sp. | reverse complement strand
AAAGAAAAAAGCATAAATAAAAGACACATCACTTAGGATCTCTCGAAAGTGATGTGTCTTTTTATTACAGTGAATGGATTACTTCAGACTTTCCTCAACAGCAACAGCCACGGAAACGGTCATACCGACCATGGGGTTGTTACCGGCGCCCAGGAAGCCCATCATTTCCACGTGGGCAGGGACGGAGGAGGAGCCGGCGAACTGAGCGTCACCGTGCATACGGCCCATGGTGTCGGTCAGGCCATAGGAAGCGGGACCTGCAGCCATGTTATCGGGGTGGAGGGTACGGCCGGTGCCGCCGCCGGAAGCAACGGAGAAGTACTTCTTGCCCTGCTCGATGCACTCTTTCTTGTAGGTGCCGGCAACGGGATGCTGGAAGCGGGTGGGGTTGGTGGAGTTACCGGTGATGGAAACATCAACACCCTCGAAGTGCATGATGGCAACGCCCTCGCGGACATCGTCGCAGCCGTAGCAGTTAACAGCAGCGCGCTCGCCGGTGGAGTAGGGGATCCGCTCCACGATCTTCAGCTCGCCGGTGTAGTAGTCGAACTGCGTTCTAACATAGGTGAAACCGTTGATACGGGAAATGATCTGCGCGGCGTCCTTGCCCAGACCGTTTAGGATAACCCGCAGGGGCTCCTTACGGGCCTTGTTAGCGGAGCGGGCGATGCCGATAGCGCCTTCGGCAGCGGCGAAGGACTCGTGACCGGCCAGGAAAGCGAAGCACTTGGTCTCGTCCCGCAGCAGCATAGCGCCCAGGTTGCCGTGGCCCAGACCGACCTTGCGGTCCTCAGCGACGGAGCCGGGAATGCAGAAAGCCTGCAGGCCAATTCCGATGGCCTCGGCGGCCTCAGCGGCGTTCTTAACGCCCTTCTTCAGCGCAATGGCAGCGCCTACGCAGTAGGCCCAAGCCACGTCCTCAAAGGCGATGGGCTGGATGCCCTTAACGATCTCGTAGGGGTCGAAGCCCTTGGCGGTGCAGATTTCGCGGCACTCTTCAACGGAGTTCAGGCCGTACTGAGCGAGAACACCATTGATTTTGTCGATTTTTCTTTCGTAACCTTCAAACAAAGCCATTTTTGTGTCCTCCTCTTATTCGTGTCTGGGATCGATGTACTTGGCAGCGCCTGCGAAACGGCCGTAGGAACCCTTGGCCTTCTGCAGAGCTTCGTTGGCATCGATGCCCTTCTTGATCATATCCATCATGCGGCCCAGGTTGATGAACTCGTAGCCGATGATCAGGTCGTTCTCGTCCAGAGCGCAGCGGGTAACATAGCCCTCAGCCATCTCCAGGTAACGGGGGCCCTTCACCTTGGTGGCGAACATGGTGCCAACCTGGCTTCTCAGGCCCTTGCCCAGGTCTTCCAGGGAAGCGCCAACAGCCAGACCGTCTTCGGAGAAAGCGGACTGGGAGCGGCCGTAAACGATCTGCAGGAACAGCTCGCGCATGGCGGTGTTGATAGCGTCACACACCAGGTCGGTGTTCAGCGCCTCCAGCAGGGTCTTACCGATCAGAATCTCGGAAGCCATAGCGGCGGAGTGGGTCATGCCGGAGCAACCCAGGGTCTCTACCAGAGCCTCTTCAATGATGCCTTCCTTCACATTCAGGGTCAGCTTGCAGCAGCCCTGCTGAGGAGCGCACCAGCCGATGCCGTGGGTGAAACCGCTGACATCTTTAATTTCCTTGACCTGCACCCACTTGCCCTCTTCGGGGATGGGAGCGGGGCCGTGATAGGCACCCTTGGCCACGGTACACATATGCTGTACTTCAGTGCTGTAAATCATGGCAATTATCCTTTCTTTTGAAGGCGAATATCCTTCGCCCATTAATTTCCGCAAATATTATAATGGAAATAAAGAAAAAAGTCAATTATCGGCATAACGAAATCCATAATTATTTACATTCCTAATTGGTGATTTTAGACAAATGAAATGTGCGTACATCACAATATGCGCTCCAAAAGCCAATATTATTTGTCATATGAGCAGATATTTTTGGCGTTCGGAACATTGACAAATGCCCACAACAGGAACATACTGCGTATATGGCTTGTGCTTAAGATCAAATCATCCGACTCAAAGTGTAAAAATATACTAAGGACGGAATGGTGGTTATTTTGCCGAAGATTAAGAGCCTATTAGCAAGTATACTATGGAACAGACTTTACATATTATCGGTGTTCAGAAGATTACAATGGAAATCATTATAATTATTTTTACACATTCAGCGATGGTGATAGAATGTACTTTGGTGTAAAAGAATAGGTCGTTTTGAGAATGTTTTTGGAGGTCAGGTTGCGATGACGGCATACACGAAGGAAGATGAGACCATGTTGTGGAAAATGTATATTTGGTCCGGTGTTGCGGCAATTTCTGAAGTGTCTGACGCGGATGGTATTGTCATTCTGCGCACAAAACACGATCGCGAATTCCGTTTTCCTTTCCGTATGGCAGATTCATTAGCAGCCTGGTCGCAGGACCTTGTAGATACTTTGGCGCAGGAGTATGATACGAATGCGCTATACATGATATATGTATGGAAGAATCATTGGTTGGATGTACCTGCGGCTGATTTGCGCAAAAAATTGCTATCACTCCATCCTCAAAATGAGAAAACACTTGTAATGCTGATAGGAGAGGAAGGTTTTGTTATTAAAACGCTCTCGCAGATTAACAACGGCATGGTTCTTAACGGAAAGTAGATGCATGGCAAAAAGACAGGGCGGGGTTTTACCCGCCCTGTAACTATGGAAATGTATTAAGACTGCACCAGCTTGACAAATTCTGCCCGGTTGGAGGCCTTAAAATAGGCAGAGCCTGCCACCAGCACATTGGCGCCTGCTTCTTTGCAGACAGCGTGGGTCTTGGCGTCCACACCGCCGTCCACTTCAATGAGGCAATCGGGGTTGATGTCATCCATCCATTCCTTCAGCTGGGCGACTTTCGGCATCATATCCGCCATGAAGCTCTGGCCGCCGAAGCCGGGCTCCACGGTCATCACCAGGATCATGTCGCACTTCTCCAGATAGGGGATAGCAGCCTCTGCCGGGGTCTTGGGCTTCAGAACAATGCCTGCCTTGCAGCCCAGGGCGTGGATCTTGTCCAGAGCTTCCAGGGTATTCTGGGGCTGGTCGGCCTCAATGTGGATGGTCACAAAATCTGCGCCGGCTTTTACAAAATCCTCCACATAGCGGATGGGCCGGTCGATCATTAAATGCACATCCAGCGGCAGCTTGGTGACGGGGCGAATGGCCTTGACTACCGGGATGCCGATGGAAATATTGGGAACAAAAATGCCGTCCATAATGTCTACATGGACAAAGTCGGAGCCGTTTTCTTCAATATTGCGAATGTCCCGCTCCAGATTTGCGAAATCCGCGGCGAGAATGGAAGGTGCGATCTTAGCCATGATCATTTCCTCCGTTTTTTAGTCTAGCATTACCATAACACAAAAATTACCAAATTGCAACTGTATGAATGGATTTCTGAAAAAGGCGCAAACTAGGCTTGTAATTCAAAAGAAGGAGGAACCGCAATGAACTGTCATGCCAACAAGTGCATTGAATGCACCGTTCAGCAGTGCGCTTACCACTGCGATACTGAGAACTACTGCTCTTTGGACCGCATCCTGGTAGGCACCCATGAGCAGAACCCAACCATGGATCAGTGCACCGACTGCAAATCCTTCCGCAAGAAGTGAGCCCGATAAGCGGCGGCCTTGGCCGCCGCTATTTTTATGCTTGACGGCGCAAGCATTTGCGAGTATGCTATTTTTAAGCGTAAATTCCAACAAAATTTTCATTTCCTTTGGGAGATGTACATATTCCATTCATAAAACACCGATATAATATAGAAAACATACTTCTGAGGAGGAAGCGGATATGAAACCTTTTGAAAATGAGCAGCTGCAACCGGAGGAAACAACGTCCGGTCCGGAGCCGGAGGCCCAGGCAGAAGCCGCTGCGGAGTCTGCGTCGGAGCAGGCCAGCCCCAGCGGTTATTATCATGGCGTGGGCGCGGGCCAGCGGGAAGCGCCCTTTGCCAGAACGCCTTATGCCACCTATCATTCCAATCAGGACGATCAGCAGCCCTATTATGATTTCCGCCAGCCTTATGGAACCTATCAGCAGCCGGAGCCTGCCAAGCCGCCTAAGAAG
This sequence comes from Faecousia sp., assembly GCA_045595225.1. Classification (GTDB taxonomy): domain Bacteria; phylum Bacillota; class Clostridia; order Oscillospirales; family Oscillospiraceae; genus Faecousia. Next base: position 6,490 of record JAZOAD010000102.1, on the reverse strand, counting down.
AAAAAGCACTACGGCAAAAAGATCCTGAAAGGTACGGCGGCGGTGATCGTGGCGGCGGTGTTGGTGGTGGCAAGCTGCGGCATCACCGCGGGCTTTACCAGTATGTACTGGAATAATCAGTACGATTCCATGATGCAGTATATGAACGAAAAGGTTGCCGCGCTGAAAGAGCAGATCGCGGAGCAGGAATATCAATCCGGCGTCAGCGGCGGCGTTGTGGAAAGTGTGGGCGGCTCTCTGACACCCGGCGAGATATACAGCCGGAATGTCAGCTCCGTAGTGGCGCTGACCTGCGCGCTGACCGGCGTTTCCAACGGGGAAAGCTACACCGCCACTTCTTCCGGCACCGGGTTCGTGATCACTTCCGATGGCTATATCGTGACCAATCATCATGTGGTGGATGGCGCGGTGAGCATTGCCGTCACCATGGCCAATGGCAAGGTATACAATGCCCAGCTGATCGGCTCGGATGCCACCAATGATGTCGCGCTTATCAAGGTGGATGCCACCGGCATGAAGCCCGTGACGCTGGGCGTCAGCGGCGCTATGCGGGTGGGCGACCAGGTGGTGGCCATTGGCAACGCCCTGGGAGAGCTGACTTCCAGTCTGACCGTTGGCTATGTCAGCGGCATGGACCGGAATGTGTCCACCGACGGCACGGTGATCAATATGCTCCAGACCGATGTGGCCATCAATTCCGGCAACTCCGGCGGCCCGCTGTTTAACGCCAGAGGCGAGGTCATCGGCATTACTACCGCCAAGTATTCCGGCACTACTTCCTCCGGCGCCTCCATCGAAGGCATCAGCTTTGCCATTCCTATTGACGATGTGCTGGACACTTTGGACGACCTTAAGAACTTTGGCTATGTCAAAAGCGCCTATTTGGGCGTTTATGTGGCGGATGTGGATCCGGCTACCGCCAATTACTACGGCTTCCCCGTGGGCGTGTATGTTTCCAGCACCATGCCCGGCTTCTGCGCGGAAAAAGCCGGCGTGATGCCCAAGGATATCATTGTGGACCTGGGTGGTTATGAGATCACCTGCATGAGTGATCTGAGCCGTGCCTTGCGGGTATTTGAGGCAGGCGAAACGGTCACCATGAAGGTCTGGCGCAGCGGCAGAGAGATCATTCTTACTGTCACATTGGACGAAAAACCCCAGCAGTAATTAGTCCTGAACACCCCGGCAGACCCGTCTGCTGGGGTTTCTTTTTGGGTTTCTGTACAAAATGCCGTAAATTCGCGCCATCTGCCCCCGATAATTTTGTTTCTATGCGAATTGACGAATTCGCTTGAACTGGCTATACTATAGAGAAAATCGGGTAGAATTTCCATTTTGGAGGACAATGCATGATCAAGCAGTGGAAGGTAAAGATCCCAGAGCTTTCCGGGGATATGGAGCGTTTGGTATATTTGTACCTGCCGGAAGACTATCAAACATCCGGCAAGCAGTATCCCGTTATGTATATGTTTGACGGCCATAACGTATTTTTTGATACCCACGCCACCTACGGTAAATCCTGGGGTATGAGCGAGTATCTGGATGGCTGCAAGAAAGACTTGATTATCGTGGCGGTGGAGTGCAATCACCAGGGCAACAAGCGCCTGGAGGAGTACTCTCCTGTGGACTTTGAGTTCCCGGATGTGGGCCTGGTGCCTGGCCACGGTAAGGAGTACATGGACTGGATGGTGGGAACCCTGAAGCCCTACATAGACCAGCATTATCCGGTGCTGACCGACCGGGAGCATACCAGCCTGGCCGGTTCTTCCATGGGCGGCTTGATGGCGCTGTACGGCGTTTGCGAATACAATCATGTATTCAAAAACGCGGCCTGTGTTTCCCCCAGCTTCTGGATGTCTAAAAACAAGGTGCTGGATATTGTGACCAATGCCAAAATAGACACCGACAGCGCGGTCTACATCAACTACGGCAGCCTGGAGCTGCCAAACCATGCCACTTCCTCGGAGGCGCTGGTTGCGGTGGCCCGGCTGCTGCTGACCCGGCGGGTCAATGTGATGCTGAAGATCGTTCCCGGCGGCATCCACAACGAAAGCTCCTGGGAGAAGCAAATACCGGAATTTATGGATTTCCTCGGAGTATAACAGCCAAAGGGCCGATGCGGTTAATCGCATCGGCCCTGAATGTTTTCATTGGCTGTGTTTGTCGCCGCCTGGCGGCTTGGGGGAGAAGAGCGTGGAATGTCAGTAGGAAATATTTCCGTTCACATCGCAGGTCATGCTCATTGCAAAGGTAGTAGGGTTGAATATCGACAAGTATCTCAGTGTACCAGTTAGCGAAACTGTGCCGCCGGCGCAGCAAAGCTGCTGCTTCAGCGCCTTTTCATAGCGGGCAGTTTCAGCATTCATGGGACTCGCCTCCTTCTGTCAAGACGGCATTTACGCCGCCGATAAAAATATGATAGGTATGCAAAAGCTGAGATAAATACTCGCGCCCGGCATCAGTGATGCCGTAGTACTGCCGGCGGCGGCCGTCAGGGGCGTTTCGCTTTTGGGTCTCGGCAATGCATTCCGCTTGCAGCAGACGGTACAGGGCGCCGTAGGGGAATACGATGCTCAGCACGCCTGCGCTTTTTGCTTTCAGCGTTTCTGTCAGCTCGCCAATGTAGTATTCACGCAGGGAAAGCAGATATAGCAAAAGCATTTCCGTCAAGGCTTTCTTTAGGTTTTCTTCCAATTGCACGGTGCATGAGGTGGTATCTGCATTATCCATATTGCGGCCTCCCATCTTGTCGTTTTTTGTTATTATATCTCAAATTGGTAACTGGGTCAACAGTAAAAATTGTGCAAATTATATGATTTTGTATTGACAAAAAAAGAAAACGCTTAGTATACTGGTCTTAGATTATAAAGGGTGAAGTGAGTCCGGTGGGCGAGTATAGGGGCGGCAGGCGCGGCGCCGCCAAAAATAAAAACGCGCCACGGAAGTATTTTTCACAGGGAAGCAAATGTGCGCCGGGTATTGACAGGTGTTGGCAAAGGGTGATATACTGAATGCACACAAGCTTCCGCGATTGCCAAAAGGAGGCTGTTTATGAAAAAGAATGTTAGAAAAATGGTTGCGGTTTTGCTGGCCGTGGTTTTGACCTTGGGCGCGCTGCCGGTGGTGGCGATGGCTGAGGAGGCCGACACCCGAGCAGTACCGATGTGTACCCATTTGTATGCGTTTGTGCATGCTAATACCTACTATGTCCCGTCGTCGGACACGCAACATATTTTTCGCGAAATGTCGGTGTACATGTGCTCGCTTTGTGATGCTGAGTTCGAGGAAATCTATGACATTTATGAGGACCATGTTTGGGTAAAAGATGGGCATGTTGGCACACAATTTCGTAGCACATGTTCGAGCTGCGGATATTCTGTTGTAGAGGATCAGTGGCGCACTTAATTTTTTTGCAGCCCGCTTCGGCGGGCTGCATCCCTATCTCCTATTTTTGAGAGGAAGTGACATTATGAAGTCTATGCGGCAGTTGCTGCGCCAGCCGGTGAGAATGTTTGCGGGCGTGATCCTTGTTGCCTTGGCTGTGGCCATTTTATGTGTCTGTTTTGGGCAGGGAATGGTTGCGGACCAGTTTCTGGCGACCCTTCCTGAACACTATACATCCATCGCGGTGCCTGGTTTTTTGTACCACATGGATGGAGAAAGATACGCAAGCGCGAATTACCCGGAGGAGGTGGCCGCGGTGATTCGGCAGATCATTGCGGAAAATCCGGAGGTGGTCAAGGGGCAAAGCACGCTGGGCCTGGCCACTGCCTATATTCCGGGGCTGGAAATGGAATATAATCACAATTATACGACTGTTTATTACGATAACGCATCGTCTTACTATTTTCCCTTCTGTGGATGGGAATACTCTCCGAAGTGCGTGATGCTGGAAATAACGGTTACGGATTTTGAAGAGTATTCCATAAAAACTTCCGGCGGGGAGGATTCATACATGTATGGCGTTTATGCCGTGGTGGAATCTGTACCCGGCCTGGCAGCGGGCTATGCGGATCTGCCAGGAACAGAGGTCCTCGTATATTGGGAGACCGACATCGAGGAATTTGGCATTGCCGATGCCGATGAGATCCAAATGGAGATCGGGCAGCGGTATCTGGTCTACGGCATGGATTTTATGCCCCAGGCGATCTTTGCGGATTATTTTTTTCCCGGTGGTCCCGAGCCGGGAGAGGAATGGTATCCTTCTCAGTTTTCGCTGATCAAGTATGAGAACATCCCGAAATATCAGAATATAGAAAACATAGAGGCCTATGCCGTGCCGCTGTACGCAAAGCTGGAGGGGACGGTGGAGGAATTTTTGGCCTCCGACGAAGCTGCGCCCTGGCGGGAAACGCTGGAACGGCTGGAAGTGAACAACCATGCCTTTTCTGTGCTGGGCGTGGAAAATTTGGACATGATCCCCGACTTTAATTACAATTCGGTCACCGTCATAGAGGGCCGGGAATTTACAGAGGAAGAGCTCGCTTCCGGCGCCAGGGTCTGTCTGATCTCCCAACGGGTGGCGGAACAAAACGGCCTGACCGTAGGCGACAAGCTGACGCTGCAATTTTTTGAACATGACGACAACTCCATTTATCAAGACAATCTTTCAGAGGGCATGGGCGTGATCAATCCCTTGCCGGAATTCTACACGGCCATGACGCCCTTCGCCAACGACGGAGAGGAATATACCATCGTGGGATTGTACCATCAGAAGTATCACTGGAATCCTTTGTCGGACAATTTATACGCCTTTACACCCAATACCGTATTTGTGCCCAGCGCGGCAGTACCGGTAGAAATGCAGTATTCCGACCAGGGAATGTTTGGCGTGCTGGAGCTATACGATGGCACCATTGAGGAATTTTACAGTATTATTGACAAAGCCGGCTACACCTATCTGTATGAATGCTACGATCAGGGCTATACGGTGATTGAAGAAAGTATCGTTACCTTCCAAATGCTGTCCCAGAAGGTGGCGCTGATCGGCCTGGCGGTGTATGGCGTGATCCTGCTGCTGTATTTGGTGATCTTCCCGGCGCAGCAGGGCAATTCCCTGCGGCTGATGAATGTGATGGGAGCTACGCCAAAGGAGAAAGCGTTACATATTTTGACTACCGGCGTGGGGATTTTGCTTCCCGGCACGGCGCTGGGTATGCTGGCGGCGGTGTTTTTGTGGGACGAAACGATTCAAATCCTGACGAAGGCGGTGACGGTGAATTTGGAATTGCAGCTGGATATGGGTGTTCTGCTGGGCATTGGCGCAGCGCAGCTTTTGCTGGCGCTGGTGTTGACGGTGCTGCTTTCAATTCCCCTGCTGCTGACCAATCCTATGAAGAGGAAGTGACGCTATGAAAGCAATTTGGAAAAAATTTTGTTGGTGCCTGATTGCGTTGGCGTTCGCTGCGGTGGTGTGTTATGTGGTGTGCTATCTGGAGCATTCCAACCGGCAGGCCCAGGCAGATTATGATGTGGCGTATCAGTCTACAACTGTGACGGTGACAGTTACCAATCTCACCGGCAACCGCAGGACCAATTTGAAATTGCCCGATTGGGTGGGCTATTTGTTCCTCTCCAATAATTCGATGGCCAGCTATTTAAAAGATATCGAGCAGATCGCCAGCTATCAGGTCGATAACAGACGCTCTGAGTATTTTAAATATGATATTGTTGGCATTATGTATCCGACTGCCCAGATGCTGGCTCCTTCCAAGGGTGGCACGGTGACTTTCTATCCTGGCTACGATGCCTCTGTGCTGCTGGAAGATGATTATGTGTGCCTGGTGCCTGCGTGGATGGAGGATGAAATCGGAGAAGATGGCATAGTGACCATTCCGTTGGAATGTGAGGATAGAGATAGCGGCGAAGAATTCATGCATTCGTTTCAATTTCAGGTGATTGGCACATACGATACCATGATGGATGATGTGGATGAAACGATGTTCTACTGTCCTTTTCAGACAGTCCGCGCGGTTTATGCCAAAGCGGGCCGTGACATGGCGATTGACAGCATTACCGCTGTCATAATCGATAATTTTGAGATCGAAGCGTTCAAGGAGCAGGCGTACCGCTGGTTTGCCCCGGTGGATCCCAGCGGCGAAAAAAAGGAATTTGGCCTGCTTGGTTATAAGTACTTTCCTTATGCCATTGATGTGGATACCACAACATTGGACCGAATCAGCGCCACTTTGCAGACTACTTTGACTATCAACGCCTTTACGGCTATGCTGATTTTTGCCCTGTCAGCCGGCGCGGGATTCTTCCTGGGCTTCTTGATGATCCGCAGCCGCAAGCGGGAAATTATCCTCATGCGGACGCTGGGAAGGGCCAACTTCTCCATTTATCTCAGCTATGCCTTTGAGCAGATGCTGTGCATCCTGGGAGGCGCCGCCTTGGGCGGCTTGGCCTTCCGGTGGCAGCCGATGGAGCGCCTGGGCATCTTCGTTGGCATCTATTTCGTGGGCCTCTCCGCCGCGCTGATTTTGTTCCT
>JAZOAD010000101.1:0-3720 GCA_045595225.1 Faecousia sp. | reverse complement strand
GGGCTGGGTCGTTGGCGGCTGTCTGATCCACCTGGTCAATTGCGAGATCCTAAACCGGGAGCAGGGCTTTACCGGGGATTACATGTTCTTCCGCAGCGGCATGCCTTTCGTGATCCCGGGCGTGCCCCAGTGGATCACTCTGAGTGTGTTTGCGCTGCTGGTGCTGGCGGGTTTGTCCTTTCTTGGGGACATCAAGGGTTCGCTGGCATGGCTGAAAAGCTTGCGCCGTAAAAAAGAACATTAAATGAAGCGGACTTCCAAGGAACGGAAGCCCGCTTTTTTCGATTACAGGACCAGCTTGAAGGCGCCGTAGGCACCGGCGTCATTGCCCAGGGTTGCCAGCTCGAAGCGCACAGCCTTGGCACCGTGGAACACCCACTTGTCAAAATGGCGCTTGACACCCTCCAGCAGGGGCGCACCTGCCTTGCTCACACCGCCGCCCAGGACCACCACCTCCGGGTCCACCACATTGCAGATGTTGGCCAGGAATTCACCCATGTAGGCGTAAACCTGCTCCAAAATCTCGACCGCTGCACTGTCGCCTGCGGCGGCAATCTCGAAAATGTCCTTGCAGGTGAGATTTTCTACACTGCGCAGGGCAGAGGGGGTATCGTTGGCAGCCAAATATCTCTTGGCCATGCGGACGATGCCGGTAGCGGAGCAGTACTGCTCTACACAGCCGGGCTTGCCGCAGTTGCACTTTTCGGTTTCGTGACGGTTTAAGACCATGTGGCCGATTTCGCCGCCTGCGCCGTGGACACCGTTGACCACCTTGCCGTCAATGACGATGCCGCCGCCAACGCCGGTGCCCAGCGTCACAAACACCACATTTTTACTGCCCTGGCCGCCGCCCATCCAGCATTCGCCCAGAGCGGCCACGGTGGCATCGTTACCGGCCACCACCCGGAAGCCGGTGAGGCTGCCCAGGGTCTCATGGATATTGAATACGCCCCAACCCAGGTTGATGCACTTATTCACCACACCCTCGTTATTCACGGGGCCGGGCACGCCGATGCCGATACCGATAATATCTTCGTCGGGGATCTTGTTTTCGTGCAGGTACTGCATAATGGATGCGGCAATGTCCGGCAGGATCAGCTCGCCGCCGTTTGCGGTAATTGTGGGAATCTCCCACTTGTGAAGCATGGTGCCGGTCTGATCAAAATAAGCGATCTTGACGGTGGTACCGCCCAGATCCACACCAAAGCCGTATTTCATATATGTAACCTCCAGTTGCACAGCGTGCTTGTTTTTCTGCCGTCTATTATAGCGCCACGGGCAATCAAAAGCCATAGGCAAACAGAAAATAATTAAAATTTTGGGAAACTTTTTTTCAAGCTATTGCGTTTGCGGCGGTTTTGCGGTAACATAAAGACGAGGATAAAAATGAAAGGATGACACTTTCTTATGATTAAAGTTGACATTTCCAATGTGTGGGGACAGCTGTCTCTGCCCGATCTGCTGGCTACCGAGAAGGAGATCTTTGATGCCCACATGACCCTGACCGAGGGCAGTGGCGAGGGCAACGATTTCCTGGGCTGGCTGAACCTGCCTGTTACCGAGGAGACCGACGAGATCCGCCGCATCCGTGCCGCCGCAGAGCGCATCCGTGAGACCTCCGATGTGTTCGTGGTCATCGGCATCGGCGGCAGCTACCTGGGCCCCCGTGCCGCCATCGAGCTGGTGCAGGGCTGCAACCACAACATCGGCAAGGGTAAGGGCAATCCCCAGATCTACTACGCCGGCAATGGCCTGTCCACCCGTGCATGGAATGAGCTGCAGCGGCTGCTGGAGGGTAAGGATTTCTCCATCGCCATCATTTCCAAGTCCGGCACCACCACCGAGCCCGCCATTGCTACCCGCGCCCTGCGCTGGATGCTGGAGCGCAAGTACGGTACTGACGGCGCCCGGAAGCGTACATACGCCATCACCGATCCCTCCAAGGGTGCTCTGCGTCAGATGGCTACCGAAGAGGGCTGGGAAACCTTCGTGATCCCCCCCGATGTAGGCGGCCGTTACTCTGTGCTGACCGCTGTTGGTCTGCTGCCTATGGCCGTGGCCGGCATCGACCCCATGGAAGTGATGCGTGGCGCTGCTGAAGCCAAGAAGACCTACGACATCCGTTCCTTCGAGAACCCTGTGTGGCTGTACGCCGCAACCCGGAACCTGCTGTACCGTCACGGCAAGGCCATTGAGATCCTGGAATCCTTCGAGCCCGGCTTCAAGATGATGGGCGGCTGGTGGCAGCAGCTCTTCGGCGAGTCCGAGGGCAAGGACGGCAAGGGTATTTTCCCCGTCAGCGCAGAATTTACCGCTGATCTGCACTCCCTGGGTCAGATGATCCAGCAGGGCGAGCGCAACATCTTTGAGACCATGGTCCGCTTCGACGCTCCCGAGAAGCTTATGACCATCGGCGGCGACGCCAAGAACCTGGACGGCCTGAACTACCTGGAAGGCAAGACCCTGGACTTCGTGGACGAGAAGGCATTCCTGGGCACTCTGGCAGCCCATGTGGACGGCGGCGTGCCCGTCATCACTGTGGATATGGGCGAGCTGAACAACGAGAAGCTGGGCGAAATGTTCTACTTCTTCGAGCTGTCCTGCGGCATCTCCGCTTATATGCTGGGCGTGAACCCCTTCAACCAGCCCGGTGTGGAGTTCTACAAGCGCAATATGTTCAAGCTGCTGGGCAAGCCCGGCTACGAAGCATAAAATAGGTATTGCAAAAACAACCGAGAACTGTTAAAATTATCATACGGTAAACTTTACTGCAAAGCAAAGGAGGAATTTCCTATGATTCATGTGATTATGGGCCTGAAGGGCTCCGGTAAGACCAAGAAGCTCATCGACTCTATCAATTCGACTGTGGCCAGCGCCAGCGGCGATGTGGTTTGCATCGAGTATGGCAAGAAGCTGACTTATGATATTAACTACCGTGTCCGCCTGGTGGACTCCAAAGAGTATGGCATCAACAGCCTGGATATGCTCAAGGGTTTCCTAAGCGGCCTGCACGCCGGTAACTTCGATATTACCAATGTGTATATCGACAACCTGTATAAGACCATCGGCAACAGCCGTGCCGATGCAGAGGCATTCATTCTGTGGTGCGATGTGTTTGCAAAGGCAAACGATATGAACATCACCATTACTGTATCCGACGATCCCGCTGAGGCGCCCGCCTCCATCCGTCAGTATCTGTAAAGCCAAGCTTATCAGCGCCGCCGTGTCCTTCACGGCGGCGCATTTAAATGCAAAATGTACAATGCATAATGTATCATTAAGGCGCAGCTGAAAACCACTGATTTTAAATCATCGGCGGAGCCGATACCATCATTCTGCATTCTGCATTCTGAATTTTGCATTCTGCTTAGCCACGAAAAGGAGAAAGCTATGTACAACTCTACATTATGCTATGTGCTGCGGGGCGATGAGGTGCTCATGCTGCACAGAGTGAAAAAGAAAAACGATGTGAATCAGGATAAGTGGATCGGCATCGGCGGCAAATTTGAGGCGGACGAGACCCCCGATGAATGTCTGCTCCGGGAAGCCTACGAGGAGACCGGCCTGCGCCTGACCAATTGGCAGTGCCGGGGCGTGGTCACTTTTCTGACCAACGGCCCCTGGGAAGGGGAGTATATGTATCTGTTCACTGCCGACGGCTTTGAGGGCGAGCTGAAGGAATGCGATGAAGGCGACCTGCAGTGGGTCAGCCGGGAATTT
>JAZOAD010000100.1:0-9069 GCA_045595225.1 Faecousia sp. | reverse complement strand
CAGAGATCTTACGCTTCTGGGCAATGTAGACGCAAACGGACTTGGTAACACCGGGAGCCAGCTCATCGGAGTTCTCCTTGGTGAATACCTTAACGTCCACAACGATGCCGCTTTCACCGTGAGGCACTTTCAGAGAGGTATCACGGACTTCTCTTGCCTTCTCACCGAAGATGGCACGGAGCAGTCTTTCCTCGGGGGTCAGCTCGGTCTCGCCCTTGGGGGTAACCTTACCAACCAGGTAATCGCCGGAGTGGACCTCGGCACCGATACGGATGATACCGTTCTCGTCCAGATCCTTCAGGGTATCTTCACCCACATTGGGGATATCACGGGTAATTTCTTCCGGTCCCAGCTTGGTGTCACGGGCCTCGGTCTCGTGCTCCTCGATATGGATGGAGGTAAATACGTCCACACGAACCAGACGCTCGTTAAGCAAAATGGCATCCTCGTAGTTATAGCCTTCCCAGGTCACGAAGCCGATGAGCACGTTCTTACCCAGAGCCACCTCACCGCCGGAGCAGGAAGGACCGTCAGCAATGATCTGCTGATTGGTCACGCGCTCGCCTACGGTCACGATGGGGCGCTGGTTAACACAGGTGCCTGCGTTGCTTCTTGCAAACTTGGTCAGCTGATAGGTCTGAATATCGCCATCGTCATACTTGACAGTGATCTCGTTGGCGGAAACAGCGGTAACGGTACCGTTGCCGGTAGCCTTCACGCAAACCCCGGAGTCCACAGCGGCGGCATGCTCAATACCGGTAGCGACCACGGGAGGCTCGGTAGTCAGCAGAGGCACAGCCTGACGCTGCATGTTCGCGCCCATCAAGGCACGGTTTGCGTCGTCGTTCTGCAGGAAGGGAATGAAAGAGGTTGCGATGGAGATCATCATTCTGGGAGATACGTCAATGTAGTCGATCACATTACGATCCACCTCAATGATCTCATTGCGGTGACGGCAGGTAATACGGGCATTTGCCAGACAGCCGTTCTCATCCAGAGGCTCGTTGGCCTGACCGATGTAGAAATCGTCTTCCACGTCAGCGGTCATGTAGTCCACCTGATCGGTGACCTTGCCGGTAGCCTTGTCCACCTTGCGGTAGGGAGCTTCCACAAAGCCGTACTCATTGATCTTGGCAAAGGTTGCCAGGTAGTTGATCAGACCGATGTTGGGACCTTCGGGGGTCTCGATGGGGCACATACGGCCGTAGTGGGTGTAGTGAATATCACGCACATCCAGAGAAGCGCGCTCACGGCTCAGACCGCCGGGGCCCAGAGCGGAAAGACGGCGCTTGTGGGTCAGCTCAGCCAGAGGGTTGTTCTGGTCCATGAACTGGCTCAAGGGAGAGGAACCGAAGAATTCCTTAATGACAGCGGTCACAGGGCGGATATTGATCAGGCTCTGGGGCGTAACGGTGTCCAGATCCTGCACGGTCATACGCTCGCGAATGACACGGTCCAAACGGCTGAAGCCGATGCGGAACTGGTTCTGCAGCAGCTCGCCTACGCAACGCAGGCGGCGGTTGCCCAGGTGGTCGATATCGTCGGGGGTACCGATGCCCATTGCCACGCAGTTGAGGTAGTTGATGGAGGCCATGATATCGCTGGTGACGATGTGCTTGGGGATCAGATCGTCGATGCGCTCACGGCAGGCCTCCTCCCAGCCATCGGCGGGAACAGTCTCCAGCATTTCCTTCAGAACGTTGAAGCAGACCTTTTCCTTCACGCCGTATTCCTTGGGATCAAAGCTGACGAAATTGGCCATGTCTACCATGCCATTGGACAGAATCTTCACATTGGCATCGCCAACCTTAATAACGGCTTCATTGACACCCTTGGCGGACAGTTCCCAAGCCTTCTCACGGGTGATCAGCTCACCGGGCATAGCCAGGATCTCGCCGGTCAGAGGATCGGCAACAGGCTCAACCAGCTCACGGCCGGACAGACGGACGGCAATCTCCATCTTCTTATTGAATTTGTAGCGACCCACGCGGCTGACATCATAGCGGCGGGCATCAAACAGCAGGCCCTCCAGATGGGCAGCGGCGGTCTCCACCGTGGGAGGCTCACCGGGACGCAGGCGGCGATAGATCTCCAGCAGGCTGTCTTCACGGGTCTTGCAGGTATCCTTTTCCAGGGTAGCCAGAATTCTGGCATCCTCACCAAACATTTCCTTGATCTCGGCATCGGTGCTGACGCCCAGGGCGCGGATCAGGCAGGTAATGGGCAGCTTGCGGTTCTTGTCGATACGGACCCAGAACACATCGGAAGTGTCGGTTTCATACTCCAGCCAGGCGCCGCGGTAAGGAATGACGGTAGAAGTGTAGGTATGCTGGTCAGCCTTATCCACATCGTGGGTATAATACATACCGGGGCTACGGACGATCTGGGAAACAATGACACGCTCCGCGCCATTGATGACGAAGGTGCCGCCGTTGGTCATCACGGGGAAATCGCCCATGAAGATCTCTTGTTCCTTGATTTCGTCGGTTTCGGTGTTGCGCAGACGCACCCGCACCTTAATGGGCTTTGCGTAGGTGGTGTCGCGCTCTTTGCACTCTTCAATGGTGTACTTGGGGGGCTCGTTCATGGAGTAATCCAGGAAGCTCAGCTCCAGCTTGCCGGAGAAATCGGTGATCACACCGACATCCTTGAACACTTCCCGCAGGCCCTCATCCAGGAACCACTGGTAGGAGTCCTTCTGGATCTTCAGCATATTGGGAATTTCCAGAATCTCCTTGTACTTTGCGTAGGACTTACGCATGGTCTTGCCGTACATTACGTCACGGACCATTTCTTGCATATGGATCATCACAGCCTTTCTTTCGAATTGTGTGTTTTTGATACGCTCGGGTGCGTTGTCTTTTTCGAATTACTTTCCTCTTGACAATCGCCAAATTCTGTGCTATTATGTCCATGTAAATGAGAATGGGGACAGATGGGCATACTATCACAGTATGGATTTCCATTGTACACCATTCTTTTTGATTTGTCAATCATTTTTTGTGCATTTCCGAGGAATTTTCCTCGGATTTTTTTGCATATGGCACAATTTTCTCCGCTTACTGCCGAAAAACAGCGGCCGCTTTCGTATATTTCCACAGTAAGTTGCACAGCGCGTATTTTTCCGTCTTTTCCCCTTGCCGCCTCTTGCGTTTTCCAAAATTTGGTGCTATGATAATAAAAAATAGGCGCAAAGGAGGGCGACTTATGGAATATAATGATATATACGACCAGTATCGCCGTCTGACCGGGCGCCTGCACCGCCGCGGTGACCGCTGGCAAAAGGGTGAATACGGTTTGGTCGTTTGCGTTTGGGTGTATGACGGCAACGGCCGGATCCTGCTGACCCGGCGGGCGCCGGAAAAAACCTATGCCGGCACCTGGGAAAACTCCGGCGGCGCCGCAAAAGCCGGTGAAACCAGCCGACAGGCCATCAGGCGGGAGCTTTACGAGGAAACCGGCATCCTGGCTGAGGAAACAGAGTTTGAGCTGCTGGGTTCCGGCCGGGATTATTCCGCCTTTTACGACTACTATTGCCTGAAACGGGAGGTTGCCCTGGAGCAGATCGTGCTGCTCCCCGGCGAAACAGACGGCGTGCGTTGGGCCACATTCGAGGAGATCCACGATATGATCCAGCGCAAGGAGATCTGTAATGTGATCGCCCGGCAGTTCCGCAAGCAGGAACACTTGCTGTTAAAGAGGCAAAATAAACAAGAATAATGTTCATATTTAGCTAATTTGCCCACCAAAATTTTCTTGCAATTCAAAATGCGCTGCGATATAATGAAAAAAAGCGTTTTTCGTAGCCGGCAGAAAACGCTGTTTGCCGGTGCGATAACGCTTTTTCTTTTTGGGGCATCTCTAAAAACCCTCTTTTGTGGCTGGGGCGGATCTTTCGCCCTAACAATTCATTTCAAAAACCCCAATACACCAAGCATTCCGGCCTTTTTGAAACTTTTGTTATATCAAAATCCCTCGCCCCATCCATCAAAACAGAGTTTTTAGAGGTGCCCTATTATTTCATTTCCGGGAGGGCAAGTATATATGATCGAATTCAAGAAGCTGACCAAGCGAAACGGCAGTGTACCTCTGCGCGTCGCGGAGGGCCATTTTGCCACAAACCACAGCCATATCAATTATTATATTGATGTTACATTCCAAAAGACCCGTCTGAGCGAGGCCAAGGCCACCGCCTATTCCCTAGTGTCCCACTTCATCAACGATACCCCTGTGGATACCATCTTGTGTCTGGACGGCACGGCTGTACTGGGCACCTGCGTCGCTGAAGAGCTGACCAAAAGCGGTTTCCAGACCATCAACGCCCACCAGACCATTTATGTGGTAGAGCCGGAGTTTGTTTCCAGCTCACACATGATCTTCCGGGATAATATTCAGCCTATGATCAAGGGCAAGCATGTGCTGATCCTGATGGCTTCCGTCACCACCGGCTACACCGCCAAACGCAGCATTGAAACCATCAACTACTACGGCGGCCATGTGGCAGGCATCGCCTCCATCTACCGGGCAGTGGACGAAGTGGACGGCTATCCTGTTCGGTCCATCTACTCTGTCAGCGACCTGCCGGAATACGCCAGCTACGAATATAAGGATTGCCCCTATTGCAAGCAGGGCAAGAAGCTGGACGCTTTGATTAACTCCCACGGCTACAGTGCGCTGTAACTCCACAAAAAAGTCCTCCCCGGCTCTCACGAGCCGGGGATTCTTTGTATACTTACTTCTTTTTCAACAATGTACACACCAGACCGGAGCAGTGCAGCCATGACGGGCACCAGCTTTTCCGTGACAGAGGCCAATCTCTGGGTACCGCCAAAGAAGATCAGGCCGCAAATCACCACCAGTACGATGCCAACGATCCAGGAAGGAATGCCAAAGGCATTCTGAATGGTGGAGCCGATGGAGTTGGACTGCACCATGCATCCGAAGAAGCCCAAAGCAAGGGTAATGGCAACAGCAAAGAAGCCGGCCAGGAACTTGCCGAATTTGCCCTTAAAAGCACGAGTAATGTAGTAAACCGGGCCGCCCATGATCTCACCGCTTTCGGTTTTGACATGGGTATGCTGCGCCAAGACCGCTTCCGCGTAGATGGTGGCCATACCCAGGAAAGCAATGATCCACATCCAGAAGATAGCGCCGGGACCGCCGGCCAAAATCGCGCCGGAAGCGCCAACAATATTGCCGGTGCCAACCTGGGCCGCAATGGCTGTAGCAACCGCTTGGAAGGAGCTCATGCCACTTTCCTGCTTTTCACCCTTCAGACTCAAATTGCCAAAAATGTTTTTCAGGCCACGGCCCAAATAGCGCTGTACAAAGCCAGTTCTGATAGCGAAGAACAGGCCCGCGCCCACCAACAAAAACACCAAAATATAGTCCGCCAGGAAGCCATTGATCGTTTTCACCAACGGCAGAAGAACATCATTTACTTGTCCCGTGCTTTCTCCTCTCCCCTGCCAATCAAACGTCCAAATAGCCGCACAGCACCTTCAAGGTGTTCAGTACGCCGTCGATGTGGCTGCGCTCATAACCGTGGCTGGCGTATACACCGGCGCCGATCAGGCCGTGACGGATATCCACGCCGGAGCGGAGGGTAGCTTCCACATCGGAGCCGTAGAAGGGAAAAATATCCACAGCGTAATCCGCCTCTGTCTTCTTAGCCGCGGCGATCAGCTTGCCCACCACTTCGTAGCTGTAAGGGCCGCCGGAGTCCTTGGCGCAGATGGAAACCTGCCGCTCGGTACACTGCAGGCCATCACCCACGCAGCCCATATCCACGGAAATAGCTTCGGTGATGCCGGCAGGCACAGAAGCGGAGCCGCCATGGCCCACTTCTTCGTACACAGTCACATGGGCCCAGACACGGCGGGCGGGAACGATTTTGTTATCAGCCAAATACTTGGCAAAGCCCAGCAGGATGCCCACGCTCAGCTTGTCATCCAGGAAGCGGCTCTTTAGGTAGCCGGAAGCGGTGCGGCGGGTGCGGGGATCAAAGCAAACCACATCGCCCACCTCAATGCCCAGTTCTCTGGTTTCCTTGGCGGAATTTACATTTTCATCCAGCACGATCTCCACCGTATCCCAGCTGCGCTTAGCAGAGGAATAGTCGCCATTGACATGAACGGAAGCGTTGGCAAGCTGGCAGGTGCCTTCGTACACCTTACCGTCACGGGTATAGACCCGGACATTTTCCGCTTCGGCGTTATTAGGATTCATGCCGCCCAGGGCAGTCAGCTTCAGCCGGCCGTTGCCCTTAACCATAGCGACCATGGCGCCCAGGGTATCGCCGTGGGCTTCCAGCAGCAGGCCGTCATTCTCGTCCTTGCCGCCCAGGTCAATGACAACGCCGCCCTTGACGGTGATCTTCGCGTCGAAACCCAGGTTTTCAAAGGCTTTCTTCACCCACAGGGCCGCCTTTTCGGTGTAGCCGGAGGGAGAGTCGATGGCAAGCAGCGCAGCCGTCTGCTCCCAGGCAAAATCCGCGTATTTCATTTCAATCATGGTAGAGTCCTCCTAATAAATAATAGTGCCAAACACCTGCGATCTCCCGCAGGAAATAGTAGATGTGTTCAAAGCTGTCCGCTGTTTTTCCCGGAATACCGACCGCATTCACGCCGCAGTCAGCAGCAAACAAGCCGGCGCGGTACAGGTGAAATTCGCTGGTAACCAAACCGATGGTGTCCGGCCGTTGTCCGGTTTGCTCTTCGATCAGATCCAGGGAAAAGCAAATATTCTCCCAAGTGGAGGTAGCCTTTTCTTCCAGCCACAGCCGTTCCCCGTCGATCCCCTTCCCTGTCAGTTCCCGGCGCATGCATTGGGCTTCTGTCATTTCTTCGTCGCTGCCCTGGCCGCCAGAGAGTACAGCCACCGTATCCGGATGGGCTGTCAGATACGCGTAGGCCGCGTCGATGCGGGATCGTAAATTGTCCGAGGGGGTCGCGCCGTTGACCTTTGCTCCCAGCACCACAATGTAGGAAACAGCTGTTTCCGGCGTTCCCGCCTCCGCATTCCCGATCCGCGCGGCGGTAACTGTCACCAAAATGACCGCCAGCGCCACCGCCGTAACCAGCGCCAGCGCGATCCATTGCGCCGTTTTGGGATGATGCCTGTGAAGCATGGGCAGCAAGAAAATCACCGTCAGCAATGCTGCAGCGGCAAAGCAGGCCACCGCCAGAAAATCGGCAATCGGCACCCTGGAAAAATATGCGCCGGCGCCCAGCAGCGCCGCCGGGAGCAACCACCGCAAATAAGAAAGATGCTCTTTTTTCATATCTGCCGCCTCCCGATGTTTTGACCATTGTAGCATACATTGCCCCACAAAACAAGCATCTTCGGCAGAAAATATACAGGCCGCGTCAAATGGCGCGACCTGTATTTATTGATTATACTTCCTTGCTCTTGGAGGCGATCTCCATGAGGCACTTGGCAATGAACGCATCGGGAGTCATAGCGCCCAGGTCCTCGCCCTTGCGGGTACGGACGGAAACGGTGCCATTTTCCATATCCCGGTCGCCGATAACCAGCATATAGGGGATCTTCTTGACCTGTGCCTCGCGGATCTTGTAGCCCAGCTTCTCGCTGCGGCAGTCGCTTTCGGCGCGAATGCCCAGATCCTTCAGTTTCTGGGTCAGGCCGTTGGCGTACTCATGAGCGCGGTCGGTAATGGGCATAACCTTGACCTGAGTGCCCATCAGCCACAGAGGCAGCGCGCCGGCATACTTTTCGATCAGCAGCGCCAGGGTGCGCTCGTAGCAACCCATGGAGGTGCGGTGGATGATATAGGGGGTCTTCTTCTGGCCGTCGGAGTCGGTGTATTCCATGCCGAACTTCTCAGCCAGCAGCATATCGATCTGAATGGTGATCAGCGTATCTTCCTTGCCGAACACATTCTTGATCTGAATATCCAGCTTGGGGCCGTAGAAAGCAGCCTCGTCAATGCCGACCTCGTACTTTACGCCCAGATTATCCAGGATGGTCTGCATAGTGTTCTGTGCCAATTCCCACTGCTCGGGCGTGCCTTCATACTTGATACCGGCCTTGGCAGGATCCCACTGGGAGAACCGGAAAGAGCAATCTTCCTTCAGGCCCAGGGTCTCCAGGCAGTAGTTAGCCAGATCCAGGCAGCCCTTGAACTCCTCTTCCAGCTGATCGGGGCGCAGCACCAGATGGCCCTCGGAAATAGTGAACTGGCGGACACGGATCAGGCCGTGCATCTCGCCGGAATCCTCGTTGCGGAACAGCGTAGAGGTCTCACCCAGGCGGATGGGCAGATCGCGGTAGGAGCGGGCCTTGCTCAGATAGACCTGGTACTGGAAGGGGCAGGTCATGGGACGCAGGGCGAAGCATTCCTTGCTCTCGTCGTTGGGGTCGCCCAGAACAAACATGCCGTCCAGGTAGTGATCCCAGTGGCCGGAAATCTTGTACAGATCAGACTTGGCCATCAAGGGGGTCTTGGTCAGAATATAGCCGCGCTTCTGCTCCTCGTCCTCGATCCAGCGCTGCAGCAGCTGAATAGCGCGGGCGCCGTTGGGCAGCAGCACAGGCAGGCCCTGGCCGATGGATTCAACAGTGGTGAAATAATCCAGCTCACGGCCCAGCTTGTTGTGGTCCCGCTTCAGAGCCTCTGCCTGGCGCTCCAGGTAAGCATCCAGCTCTTCCTTGCTGGGGAAGCCGATGCCGTAGATGCGCTGCAGCATCTTGCGGTTGCTGTCGCCGCGCCAGTATGCGCCGCAGGACTTGGTCAGCTTGAAGCCGTTGTGCTTAATGCGACCGGTGTGATCCACATGAGGGCCGGCGCACAGGTCGGTGAAATCGCCCTGAGTGTAGAAAGAAATGACAGCATCCTCAGGCAGATCGTTGATCAGTTCCACCTTGTAGGGCTCATTCAGGCTTTCCATATAGGCAATGGCCTCGGCCCGGGGCTTTTCGCTGCGCTCCAGGCGGATCCGCTCCTTGCAGATCTTCTTCATCTCCGCTTCGATCTTCTCCAGATGCTCGGGGGTGAAGGAGAAGGGGGCATCGAAGTCATAGTAGAAGCCCTCTTCAATGGCAGGGCCG
>JAZOAD010000099.1:0-10763 GCA_045595225.1 Faecousia sp. | reverse complement strand
TTCCGGATAAATGGTGCCGGAAACATCGCCGCCGCCCCACCAATCGTAGTACTCATAGTACAGATACACATTCTCGCCATAGATCTGCAGGATGTAGCCGCTGAAATTGTAGTCAATGCGGTACAGCTGCTGGCCGCCGGCAGGAATTTCGATGGTGCTCATGGGCAGATCCGCAGGGGTCATTGCGAAGTCGATGCCTGCAATAGGCAGCAACTCGTCGCTATAGCTCAGGTTAATGGTAGCCAGATAGCCATAGTTGGAGTATTCATCATGTTCCCAGGTGAAGGTGTAGGTTTCACCGGCAACCACATCCACGCTGCCGTAGAAGCCGTGAGGCATCACTTCACCGTTGACAGAGAAGATGGTGTACATGGTCCAGTCGGACATATAGTCGTTATTGTCCTCATAGCCATCGGTCCAAGATGCGGAATACTGGAAGTCAACCGCCGCAAAGTACAGCGTGCCGGTCTCGGGCGCCACAAAGGTGTAGGCAGAAGCCACAGTAGCGCCTCTGGGCAGTTCGATGACATTGTCGCCCAGTTCCAGAGCGCCAAGCACCACAGGTTCCTCAGGTTCTTCACCGGTGCCAGATTCGAAAGAGGCATTGATGGTAACAGTACCACCAGGCAGGTTCCAATCTTCATCGGAGCAACCAACATTGATCTCAACCACATCACCGGCTTCGACAGTCATAGTAACGGTATCGAGATCGCCACTGAGCTTACGGCCGTCGATGTACTCGCCATCATCCTGCCAGGCATCGGGATCACCGACATTACATACGGTGTAGCGCCACATATCGCCGGAGAAGATCAAGGTCAGAGTGCCGGCCTCAGAAGCAGTCCAGGTGATGTAGTAAGCATACTGTTCAAATGCCACATCAAAGGTCTGCTCACCCATAACCAGTTCAGCAGGGTTATTCCACAGGCCCAGAGGCAGATGACCGTCAATTTCGAAGGTAGCAGTCTCAGTGCCGGCGTTACCGATCATAACGCGGGAGTACATCACATCGTAGGTTGCTACGCCGTCCTCGGCATAGTGGTAGGTAGGCACCAGAGGATGGGGCCAGGGAGTGCTGTAGTCATAGTAGTAGGACACGATGTAAGCATCCTCACCGTAGACCAGCAGCTCATACTCATTGAAGCCTTCCAGCTCGTACCAAACGGTGCCGCCGGCAGGAATCTCAATGGAGGTGATGGGCAGATCGGCAGGGGTCAGCAGAATGGGATTAAACTCGCTGCCCAGAGGCTCCTCGAAGAAGCCTTCCATGCTCAGATATACATTGGTAACATAGTTGTCGCTATCGGAGGTAAGTACGAAGGTGATCACATCGCCTGCGGTCACTTCCAGAGTGCTGGTCATGGATGTAGCCTGAACGTCATTGATCAAAAGCTTGCTCCAACCATAGGTCAGCATATTTTCCTTGTACTCAATAGAGTTGCAGGTCCAGCTGCGAATGGTAATGTGCAGGGTGCCGGTTTCGGGGGCAACCAGAACATATTCACCATTGACATAGCCGCCGGATTCCAGGACATTGTTGCCCAGCGCCATGTTGTTGCCAGCAGGCTCTTCTTCCTCGCCGCCCTCACCCGCTTCGAAAGCCAGATTCAGGCCGATTTCCCAGCTGTAGCCGCCGTTGACATACATTCTGCCCTGGGTCAGCATAACGGTGACCACATCACCGGCAGCCACTTCCACGGAAGCAGAGATGCCATCTACGCTCTCGCCATTGACATACATGACAACGGGAATGCTCTCCAGATCCTCTGCCCAGTCCACATCGCCGCCGACAGCAGAAGCGACTGCGGAAACGACGCTCAGGTTCAGAGTGCCGGCTTCGGTAGCGGCGAAGCTGTACTCAGCGCTGTCGAACTCGCCGGAAGCAATAGTCAGAGTGTTGTCGCCAACAACCAGCGTATTGCCGGTTTCCTCTTCATCATCGCCGCCTGCGCCACCTTCCCAGCCTTCAGGCAGAACGCCGGTGAAGGTCAGAGTGAAGGAGGCCTGACCGCCGGTGTAGGCGCCTTCGCTGCCATCTTCATTCATAATGATCAGGCACAGATCGACCTGAATGGTCTCACCGGCCGTGACATTGATGGTCTGGGTGTAGGTATCCTTGTAGGTCTTGAAATAGTTGCCGTTCTCTTCATTGCTACGGTAACCATACTCAACACAAGTGCCTTCAGGGTGGTCCTCACCGATGACGATGGTTGCCGTGCCGTCAGCAGGAACTTCGTACTCGAAGCCAATGCCCCACCAGCTTGCGGGAACCTGCACGGTTTCCTGCGCAAGGGTAACGGTCTGAACATCGCCAGCATCTTCGGTTGCGAAAACGGAAGGAGCCATAGCAACCAGCATTGCCATGACAATCAGCCAACATAATGTTTTCTTCATTTTACAACTCTCCTTTTTATAAGTTTGACAAATGAAAGACGAAAAACTGAAACGGCGAAGAACAGCCTCTCGTCAAAGATCTGTCAATCAAAAACCCGGTGGAGCCCGGATTTATGAACGGATCAGCGCGGGGAGATATTACTCCTCCGCCACCAGGGTAATGGTGATCTCCTTGGCGCCGGACTCAAAATAAATGTAGTCGGCATGGATATAGCCCTTCACAGCGACGGCCAGTTTGGTCTTGTAACCATCCTGCTCCTTCAGCCGGAAAGTAGCGACACCATTTTCATCGGTTACTTCGGGGGTGTAGCACAGATCCTCCAGGCAGATCTGCACATAGCAGCCCACTACAGGCGTACCATCCGGATACACAACGGTGACCAGATAATCCACCTTTCCATCGGAAGTGCTTTCCGTGGATGCAGTGCTTTCTGTCCCTTGGGTGGTCCCCGTCGGTTCCGTATTCTGGCTGGAGCCGTTGCCTTCGGTGTTATTATCGCCGCTACCGCAGGCGCACAGGCCGAAACCTACGCACAGAACCAACATCAAGGCCAGAAAGCGCTTGAGATTGCTCATTGATTTTCCTCCTCTTTTTCAGTTTGGGCATTGTATGGATATACAATCCTATTCTTTCCTATTATAGCAGTTTCGTCAAGCGAATGCAAGCATTTTCCAATATAAAATCCGGATCCGGCCAAGTTTTTTTGGCCCGGATCCGGAATGATATTCCATTGCTTTTATTCTGCTTCCAATTCCTTCGGTTTTTTGGAATTTCCCGCAGGATTTATATGGCCCAGCAGCGCTTCGATGCTGTCAAACGGGGTGTGCACATAATCATCCGACAGGTAGAAATTCATAGCGGAGATAAATTCCCCCTGGGAGATCACACCGGTGTGCATTAGGCAAACTCTTCCCTCCCGGTCAATGATCACGGTGGTGGGATATTCTTCCGCCTGGGCGTTTTGCGCCAGGGAAGCGTCGCACAAAGCCAGCGGGAAGGTCCAGTTGTACATGCCGCGATACACTTTCAGCTCCATCTCCAGCTGATCCGCCGGATCCAGGGCCAAAACCGCCATTCTTTCGCCGAAGATCTCATAAACCTTCTGCAGATTGGACAGCGTCAGCACCGAGGAAACCGCGGCGGTGCGCCAGAATGTCAGCACCACCACATCCTTCTCCTGGAGCATTTCGTCCAGGGTATGTACATTGCCGTCAATGTCGGTAACGGTGAAGTTGGGAGCGAAATCGCCCAGCTGCCAGGCGCCGTTGGTTTCTGCCCGGCTCAGGGTGATCACGGTTTCCACCGCGTTGATGACATACACATCCTCTGCCACCAAATCTGCCTCCACGCTGCCCAGCACTGCGTAATACTGGGTGTCCACCCGGCCGATAAAGGTCAGCGCGCCGTTGGCGTCGGTAATGATGGCATATTGCAGTTCTTCCAGCGCTTCGTCGCTGTAGATCTTTACCAGCGCGTTGGCCAGCCCTGTGCCATCCGGCTTCTGAACCTGTACGCTAAAAGCGGAAGTGGCCGCAATGCGAATCTGCAAATGGGTATTGGCGGGGGTCCACAGGTAGGAAGTGGTATCCGCCACATAGCCGGAAGGAACTGCCAGCTCCAGAAAATAGGCATCCTCCGTCAGACGGATGCCGATGGTGCCGGTGGCATCGGTAGTCAGAATGGCGCTCTGGCTGCCGGCAGACAGGCTGATCTTCACGCCGGGCACGGGATTTCCGTCCTGATCGACAACAGAAACGGAGTAACCGGTTCTATTGTCAATAATGCCACCGCCCTCGCCCTCCTGAATGGAGGCGAGGGCTTGGATGGTAACGCTGGAGAGGGTAACATCCGGCTCCGTGGCGGCGCTGAAGATGATCTGGATCACATCTCCCGCGTTGACAGCGATGGAAACGCTGCGCAGACCGTTTTCATCGGTCACGCCGTCATAAGCCAGGTATACCGACTCGAACGTATTGTGGTTATACAGTTGAATATCGGCCACAGCCTGCTCGGTGCAGCTCTGGATGGTAATGGTCAATTTTCCGGAAGTGGGGGCTGTGTAGGTATAATACACGCCCAGCGCGTTCACATTGGTGACCGTCACTTCATTTTCGCCCAATGCCAGTTCAATGGGATTATTCACATTGCCGGGCTCAAAAACAAACTGTACATGGACATCAATTTTCTTGCCGGAGGTGTTGCCAAACACTACGCACACCGGCTTAAAGGTATCCTCACAGCTGACCTTGGTTTCGATCACGCCGTCCACAGGATAGTAGGTCACGCCGTCGACGATCACATAGGCATCCTTATTCTCGATGCGCATGGTCACATCCATCAGCCGGTAGAGGTTGTAATAAACCTTACTGTTGGCAGGCACTTTCACATCAAACTCCGTGACGCCACCCAGCTCATAGGGCCGCTCTTCGGAACCGTCGGGACGGTAGTCATCTTCGGTGATGAGGCTTTCGATGTCCTGGATCAAGGTCTGGGTATAGTCATCACCGGTGACCAGACGGAACAAAGCGTTAAAGGGAGCAACCTCATCAAAATAACCCGCGTGCATATACACGATCATGCCGTAGCGGTCCACCACGATGGTGGTGGGGCAGGCGGTGTAGGCAGCAGGATACCAATAATCCTTATCGCCGATGGCCAGGGGGAAGGTCAGCTCGTTGTTGGTCTTGAAGGTATTCAGCTCGGAATCATTGCCATCTTCGCAGTTGATGGCCAGCAGCTCGATCCGGTCGCTGTACTCCGCGTAAGCCATTTCCAGGTAGGGGAACTCGATCTTGCAGGGGCTGCAGTTGAGATACCAGAAGTTCAGCACCACAGCGTCCTTTTCCTTCAGCAGCTCAGACAGAGTGTAGGCCGTGCCGTCGGAAGCGGTGATGGTGAAATCATACATCACATCGCCCAGGGCATAGTTCTTGTCCGCGGGCTTCTCCTTGTCGGTAATGACAGAGGAGGTCAGCTGGATATTGGCCTCGTTCTTGCTGTCGAAGGTATAGTACTCCTGCACCTGATAGCCATCCGGCGCGCCCATCAGCACCGCCACATAATTGTTGCCTGCGGAGGCAGTAAAGCTGGCGCAGCCATTTTCATCCAGAGGCTTAACGGTTTCCAGCTCACCCATGGTGGCATCCGTATACACATAAACGGACAAATTCTTCAGCTGGGCGCCGCTGACCGTGGTGACCCGCACATTGTAAGTAGAAGTGCCCACAGTAGGCGCCAAAGTCGTACCCGTGGTGTCATCCTCTCCGCCGCAGGCAATCAGCGCCACGCAGAGGCAGGCCACCAGGCACATCAAACCGGCAAATCGCCAAAAATTCTTGTGCTTAGCCATAATTTCACGCTCCTTTTCGTTGGAAGCAAATCACTCAGCATAGCAGCACATAAACAGCCATGCAAATTCCACATTCAAATTGGGCAGGGCGGCGAACAAATAGTTAGCGTGGCCCATTTCCCACCAGCCGCAGCGGTCGCCGTAGGTCTTGATGATGTACTCCAGATCCTTGGTCAGCGGATATACACCATAATTTTCGTCCATCATACCGTCGCTGTAGCTATAAGTACCCATGCCCTTGTTCAGAGTGCCCAGGTACTGCAGCAGACAATCGTTGTACAGTTCCTTGTACTGGAAAGCGCCGGTTTCATCATAGAAGTAAGCGCCCACATTGGCATTGGCCAGAATATCACCCAGGCTGCCGCCATAGGTTAGGGCAGAATGCAGCCGCACCAGCACAACAGGGCCGTCAGCAGAATTCAGATGGTAGAAGCCATCGGTTTCGTTGAAGACCAGGGTATGGGAAGCGGTCAGGTCAAAATCCTTCAGCTCCACGCCTTCCGGCAGGGTGTACTTGCCCGGGGCAAAAGTGGGCTCATAAACGGTCCAGGGCTGTTCCTCCGGAGGCAGCACATATTCGCCAATCCGGGCAATGCTCAGAACGCAGTTTTCTGTGTTCACGCCGGCGTCCACACCGATGACCAGTTGGACGGTGCCACCGTCGCCGGAGCCGATGCTGCTGTCCTTAACCTCCACGGAGACGGAATGCTCGCCGGTCACAGTGCCGGAATTTTCAGCCAGCACAAAGAAGGGGCTGCCGTAATAACCCACCGTACCTTCGGCATGATGCACGGTGATCTCATAGATACCGGACTGCACAGGCGTAAATACGAAGTAATTACGCGCGCCGGCAGTCAGCTCCACATAGATACAACCGGTAACGATGTAGGGCGCTTCGTGTTCCTCGTCGTCGACGAACAGATACTCACATTCTCCATCCACCAGACCAGCCATTTCAATCACCAGATCAGGCTTGGCCTCAGACACCTTCAAATTTTCGGTGTCATAGTGATAAGCAGCGCCATCGGTAAACAGCAGCTCAATGTCATAATCGCCGGGTGTCAGTTCCTTGGAGGCCACGCCTTCGGCATTAACATTCTGCATGGCCACCTGCTGGCCGCCCTGCATGAACTTCACAACAATATTTTCCGTGTAGGGATTGCCCAAAGCATCCACCAATTTGACAGAATAGGTGGTGTTGGCAGAGGTGGACTCGGTGGGCGCGGTGCTTTCGGTGCTGGAAGTGGTATCCTCGCCACCGCCGCAGGCCACCAGGGACAGGGCCATAGCCAGGACCAGCGCCAGTGCCAGTATATTCTTCATTTTCATAGTTTATCTCCTTTTTGAAAAAGAGCGCACTGCCGGACTCTTGATACAAGAGCCCGGCAAGTTGATTCTCATTAGGCTTCGGGGCCCAGGTGCTTATAGTAGTAGCACAGCTTCTGCCAGGAGTCGTCCACATCTTCGAAGGTGTACTTGTCCATCAGCATGGTCAGCAGTTCAGCCAATCTTGCGTCCACAGCCACGCAGCCGCTAAGCTCATAGGTAGCGTCGCCTTCGATCATCTTGCTCAGGTAAGCTCTCACCTCTTCGGTGTAGTCCTCACCCTCGCCGTGGTAGATGCCGGCGTAGATGTCTTCCAGCTTATAGATCTCAGCGTAGGTAGAGTAGTCGCTGCCCCAGAGATTACGCAGGTATTCATCGGTGGCATTCACATCACCGTCATGCATCTTCAGGTAAGCCAGGATCTCCTGGTCATACTCGTTCTTGCTGAAGTCGAAGCCGCCCAGATCCAGCATGGTGGGATAAATGGACTGGCTGAACAGGGTGGTGGCGCCGGTGAAGTAGGCATACACAATGCTGCCGAAACGAACGGGGTTGCCGTTTTCGTCCCGCTCCAGCACCTCGTGGTAGTAGCCGTCGTCAGCGATGGCCACGTCGATGCCGCGGATGCTGATCTGGTTGCTGCCTTCCTCATAGGTGAAGGGTCCGGGAGAGCAGGAAGTGAACAGATCGAAGACTTCGCCCACATACTCAATGTCATAGGTAATGTAGCCCATGCCGTAAACATCGTACATAGCGATATCGATGTAGTAATCCACACCGGCCTCCATGTAGAAGACCATGGTCACATTCAGCTCGTCGGCATACAGAGAATGGAGCATTTCGCCGGCATCATGCTGGTACAGGATGTTGCCTTCCTTATCGAAGATCCAGGCGTCCAGGCCCTGGGTGTAGTCGGTATGAGAGGTGATGCGGTAAACACCGGACTTTTCGGGGGTAAAGCGAGCCCACAGACCTCTGGGCATAATGGGACGGCCATCGTAGTAGAAGAAGTTCTGGCCTTCGCCGTTTTCATCCACATAGCCATTGCCCAGAACCGCCTCGTAAGCGGAGAACCAGGCCAAACCGGCGCTGGGATCCTGCAACTGCTGGCCGTCGGTGCCGTAAGCCATGTAGTACTTGCACAGCTTCAGCCACTCGTACTCATCACCGTCAAAGCCGTAGAGCGAGGTGAATTTCTGCAGCAGTTCCGCCAATTCCTTGGTGACGGTGCAGTAGCCATACAGGGAGGAGTTGGAAGCCACGGCGCAGAAGGGGGTGATGGCCTCGGTGTAATCCACGCCATCCAGCACGAAGCCCTGCTCCAGAACCACCCTGTACACGAAGTCATCCTCGATCAGCTGGGTGTAGCCCATCAGGTTCGCCAGCAGCAGAGGACCGTTGGCATCGCCTACATGGAAGTAGCCGTCAGCTTCATTGTAAACAATGTCAGCATAGCTGTAGCCGCCGTTGGCCAGCTCCACAGCGCCCTGGTGAGGAATGTAGCTGGGGGTATCGATGTCATCAACAGACACCACGCGCAGATCATCGATATACACGGTGTCTTCGCCCTTATCGGTGTCGGAGTCCTTGATGTAGCACAGGGCCACTTCATAGGTGCCGGCTTCCTGGGCGACCCAGCAGTAGGCGCTCTTCCACTCGTCATTGACAGAGCCGATGGTGTAAACCGCTTCATCATTGACGATAACGTGCAGATAGTCGCCGCCGGCTTCGCAGGAAGCGAAGTAGTCAAACGCGATCACATCGCCCACATTCAGCTCAATTTCGGCGTACAAAATGGCGTAGGATTCGTAAATTTTCTGATTGGAGGCCTTCATACAGGTGCGGCCGTCCTTCTCGGTAACGATGAAGGGCCAGGCATACTCGTCGCCTTCTTCACCGTAGTAATCCACGGTGAAATCGCCCTGCTGGATGGCAGCAATGATTTCCTCGTCAGTGGGCTGCTCATAGGTGGGCTTGGTCCGCTCGATCAGTTCGTCCAGAGAGGTAACCAGCTTCTGCTCGTAGTCATCGCCAACAAAATGGCTAAACACGCTGACCCACTGGGTCAGGCTGGTCATAGCGCCCACTTCAATGGCGCAGATCACGCCGTAGCGGTCCACGAAAACGGAGGTGGGATAGCCTTCGCAGCCGTCGCCGGTCAGCGGGTTAATGAACCGCTGGGGATTAAAGCTGTTGCTGACCTTGCCCAGAGGGAAATCCAGGTCCAGGCCATAGGCGCTCTCAAAGGTCATAACGCCGTCCAAAGTGTCGGGTGCGTAGGAATTCAGGCCCAGCACGCCTACCTTGTCGGACATCATGCCGTAAGCCTCGTTCAGAATGGGGAATTCATCCACACAGTTGCCACAGGTGGTGTACCAGAAGTTCAGTACCACCAGTTCCTTTTCAGCCAGCACATCGGACAGGGTGTAGGTCTTGAAAACAGGATTTTCCCAATCCAGCTCCGCGCCGCAGGATTCACATTCCCGGCGGCTGACAGCGCTGCCGTCCTCATTTCTGATATAGGTGTCATTTTCCACGCCGCAGGCGGGGCAGATCAGCTTGCTGTTGTCTTCAAAGGAGAAGTCATACATCACATCGCCCACCTTAAACAGGGCGGAGTCCAGGTTTTCACCGGTCACCAGGCTGGAGGTCAGGGTGATATTGGCAGTATTGCCGCTGAAGGTGTAGCTATCCTGCACATCATAGCCCTTAGACAGGCCCTGCAGCTGAACATAATAGGTGCCCTCAGTCATTTCAAAGGTAGCAACACCATTGGTGTCAGTGGCGCCGGCAGCCTTCATATCGGTCAGGGCTTCATCACCGTAAACAAATACGTTGACACCCTTCATGGCCATGCCGCCGTTGGTCTTGACGGTAACAGTGTAAGTTTTTTTCGCTTCACCGCTGTTGCCGGTGGGATTGGTGGAATTGGTCGTGCCGGTGGTATTATCCCCGCCACCGCAGGCGACCAGGCTAAACACCATGACCAGTACCAAAACGGCAGAAAGCATCTTCTTGAATCTGTTCATTTCTTTTCTCCTGTTCATTTTGCTGTTTTTACAGTTATTTGACTTGTATTCCGCATATTGCCACGATAAATATTACCATAACCCCCTTCAATAGTCAACAAAAAAAACAGGTTTTGCCAGGAAGTTAACATTTTCGTCACATTGCCACATCCGCCCGATCTTCCCTCTTGAGCTACCCTTAAAATATAGAAAAACTGCCGAAATCCCGAAGGATCTCGGCAGTTATGTAAGGCATGAATCAGTTGATCTTCTCGATCCAGTTGTACAGGTCGGGCTCGACGCCGCGCTGGATGCCGGTCAGCTTATTGTAGATAGCCATAGCGACGGGGCCAATCTCGCCGTTGGGAGCCAGATTGATCAGGTCGCCGCGGTATTCCATCAGGCCGACAGGAGAGATAACGGCAGCGGTACCGGTGCCGAAAGCTTCCTGCAGAGTGCCCTTGCTGTAGGCTTCGTACAGTTCCATGACGGAAACGGGACGCTCGTAAACCTCGATGCCCATATCCTCAGCCAGACGCAGCACGCTCTTACGGGTGATGCCGGGCAGGATGGAGCCGCCGGTGGGAGCGGTATACAGCTTGTGGTCGATGATGAACATCATGTTCATGGCGCCAACTTCTTCCACATACTTGTTCTGCTTGCCGTCCAGCCACAGAACCTGGTC
>JAZOAD010000098.1:0-2463 GCA_045595225.1 Faecousia sp. | reverse complement strand
GCAGGCGCTCTGCTCATGGAAAAGGGCGTCAATATGTGGCTCGCTGTGGTGGTCATGCTGGCCATCGGTCTGGCCGTCGGCGCTCTGCAGGCTTTCTGCATTGCTTACATCAAAGTTCCCCCCTTCATCACCACCCTGGCCGGCCAGCTGATCTTCCGTGGCCTGTCCAACGTGATCCTGAAGGGCCTGACCTGCACCGTCAGCAACGAAACCTTTAAGAACATTTTCGGCGGCGGCGCCAACTGCTACATCCCCGACTTCACCCAGGTTCAGGGCTTCAACATTCTCTGCATCCTGGTGGGCGTTGTGGTCTGTGCCGTCTATGTGGCCATGACCCTGCGCAGCCGTGCAGTTCGCAAGAAGAAGGGCTATGCTGTGGAAAAGCTGGCACCCGCTCTGGTCAAGATGCTCCTCATCGTGGCTGTTGCCCTGTTCGTGTTCATTCAGCTGAGCCAGTACAAGGGCATCCCCACCGCTCTGATCTGGGTTGCTCTGGTCGTCGGCGTGTACGCATACCTGACCTCCAAGACCACCATCGGCCGTTACCTGTACGCCATCGGCGGCAACGAGAAGGCCACCAAGCTCTCCGGTATCGACACCCGTAAGATCTACTTCTTCGCTTACACCAACATGGGCTTCCTGGCCGGCCTGGCAGGCATTCTGACCATCGCCCGTATGTCCTCCGCACAGCCCACCTACGGCACCAACTACGAGATGGATGCCATTTCCTCCTGCTTCATCGGCGGCGCATCCGCTTACGGCGGCATCGGTACTGTTCCCGGCGTCATCATCGGTGCAGTCCTGATGGGCGTTATCAACCTGGGCATGTCCATCACCGGCATCGATCAGAACTACCAGAAGGTGGTTAAGGGCGCCGTTCTGCTGGCTGCCGTTATCTTCGATGTCATGACCAAGAAGAACGAGTCTAAGTAAGTTCAGATCCGGCGGCCCGGACAGGCCGCCGGGATAAAGGAGATTTCTATGTACTATATCGGTATCGACCTGGGCACCTCCGCAGTGAAGCTGCTGCTGATGGATGCACAGGGCAAGATCCATAATATTGTTTCCAAAGAATATCCCCTGGAGTTCCCCCACCCCGGCTGGAGCCAGCAGAATCCTGAGGATTGGCGCAAGGCTGTGATGGAAGGTATTCCCGAGCTGATCCGGGATATTGACGGCAGCCAGGTTGCCGGTATTGGCAGCGGCGGCCAGATGCACGGTCTGGTGGTACTGGACGAGCATGACAATGTGATCCGTCCCGCCATTTTGTGGAACGACGGCAGAACCGCCAAGCAGGTGGATTATCTGAACAATGTCATCGGCAAGGAAAAGCTGTCCCAGCTCACTGCCAACATTGCGTTCGCCGGCTTCACCGCGCCCAAGATCCTGTGGATGCGGGACGAAGAGCCCGAAAATTACCGGAAGATCGCCAAGATCATGCTGCCCAAGGACTATGTGAACTACATCCTCACCGGCGTCCATGCCTGCGACTATTCTGACGCCTCCGGCATGCTGCTGCTGGATGTGGAGCACAAGTGCTGGAGCAAGGAAATGCTGGACATTTGCGGTGTTTCCGAAGCACAGATGCCCAAGCTCTTTGAATCCTTCGCCCCCATCGGCAAGGTAAAGAGCGATGTTGCCAAGGCTCTGGGCCTGGGCGACAATGTGGTGGTTGCCGCCGGCGCCGGCGACAATGCCGCTGCCGCTGTGGGTACCGGCGTGGTGGGCCAGGGCGGCTGCAACATCAGCCTGGGCACCTCCGGCACTGTGTTTATCTCCTCCAAGACCTTCGGTGTGGACGATTCCAACGGCCTGCACGCTTTTGCCCATGCGGACGGCGGCTGGCACCTGATGGGCTGCATGCTCTCCGCAGCAAGCTGCAACAAGTGGCTGATGGAGGACATCCTGAACACCGGCGACTACGCCGCTGAGCAGGCCCCCATTACAGGCGACAAGCTGGGCCGGAATCATGTGTTCTTCCTGCCCTACCTGATGGGCGAAAGAAGCCCCATCAACGATACCAATGCCCGTGGTACCTTCACCGGTATGACCATGGACACCACCCGTGCCGACCTGACCCAGGCCGTGCTGGAGGGCGTGGCCTATGCCATCCGGGACAGCGTGGAAGTGGCCCGGGGCCTGGGTATTACCATCAACACCTCCAAGATCTGCGGCGGCGGTGCCAAGAGCCCCCTGTGGAAGCGGATCTTCGCCAATGTGCTGAATGCCGAGCTGGAATGCCTGGAATCCGAGCAGGGTCCCGGCATGGGCGGCGCCATGCTGGCCATGGTGGCTGCAGGCGAATACGGCAGCGTGCAGGAGGTTTGCGACAAGTTCGTGAAGGTGGCCTCCACCGTGAAGCCCGAGCCCGAGCTGGTTGCCCTGTATGAAGCTCGCTATCAGCAGTTCAAGAAAATCTATCCCGCACTGAAGTGCGTATTCCCCGAAATCATGTAATTTTTT
>JAZOAD010000097.1:0-24797 GCA_045595225.1 Faecousia sp. | reverse complement strand
TCGGAGCCGATTTTTGACTGGGGGAGTTTCTCAATGTCGGTACAAAACTCCCTCCGTCAGCCCTTTGGGCTGACACCTCCCTCAAAACGAGGGAGGCAAGGCGGCTGCGCCGCTAATGCCGTAAACAATAATTTATCGTATTATTTACCAAACAAAATTCCCCTTCTTTCGGGCATACTAGGTCTGAAGGGAGTGAGGAATATGAAACTAACAGGACTTGCCATTTCTATGGGCGTTGGCCTTGCCGCCGGCGCCATGACCGCCATGATGCTTCCCCGGCAAAGCGCCGCACGGAAGGCGCTGCAAAAGGCCGCCTACGCTGTGGAGGACGCTGCCATGACCGTTGGCGAAAAAATTGCGGACAAAATGTAACGAAACCCCCGGAAGCCAAGCTTCCGGGGGTGTTGCTTACTGTACGGAAAGGACTACCTTTCCTTCCTCAGCGGTAATATGAATAGAAGAAATGGGCGTTTCAAAGGAATCAATGATCTTTTCGGAAATGGGATCCTCCAGCTGCCGCTGGATGGTACGCCGCAGGTTCCGGGCGCCATAGGTAACAGAGTAGGCCTCTTTCACCAGCAGCTGCCGCAGGGATTCATCCCAGGTCAAAGTCAAACCACGATTTGCCAGGCTTTCTTTCAGTTCAGAAAGCATAATGTCCGCAATGCCCAGGAAGTTTTCCACCGACAAATGGTTAAAGCTGATGATTTCATCCACACGGTTGATAAACTCCGGCCGCAGGAAATCCCGCAGTGCCTTCATAGTCTTTTCCTTTGCCATATCGTTCTCCGACTTGCCGAAGCCCATGCCGCCAACCCGGCCCTCCGAGCCTGCGTTGCTGGTCATGACAATGATGGTGTTTTCAAAATTCACCGCTCTTCCCTGGGCATCGGTGATGCGGCCATCATCCAGTACCTGCAGCAGAATGTTCAGCACATCGGGATGGGCCTTTGCAATTTCGTCAAACAGCACCACGGAATAAGGCCGGCGCCGGATCTTTTCCGTCAACTGGCCTGCTTCGTCATAGCCCACATAGCCGGGAGGCGAACCGATCAGCTTGGACACGGTGTGCTTTTCCATGTATTCAGACATATCCAGCCGAATAAGGCTGTCCACGCTGTTGAACAGGTCATCCGCCAGTCGCATGACCAGCTCCGTCTTACCCACACCGGTGGGACCCACAAAAATGAAGGAAACCGGCTTTTTCTTGGGAGAAATGCCAACTCTGTTGCGGCGAATGGCGCGGGAAACTGCCTCCACCGCCTCATCCTGGCCAACAATATGCTGCTTCAGCCGGTCACTGAGGCCCTTGATCTGCTCGTATTCCTGGGCTTTGATCTTGGAAGCGGGAATCTTTGTCCACAGTTCAATGATGCGAGCCAAATTTTCCATGGTAACCGCAGGCTTTGGCAGCTTTTCCAATTCCTCGATCCGGGCGGCGCACTGCAGCAACTTGCTGCGTACATGAGCCAAACGCTCGAAATCCTGGTTCTCGGTCTGGTCATTGAGCATGCGAAGCTCCAGCTCGTAATCATCCCGTTCTTTTTTGGTTTCCGCCAGCAGGGAAATTTCCTTGCAGCGCAGGTTCAAGTCGGAACAGGCTTCGTCCAGCAGGTCAATGGCCTTATCCGGCAGAAAACGGTCCGTAATATACCGCTCAGAGAGAATGACGCACTGATGGGCGATTTCCGGGGAAATGGCCACGCCATGGAACTCGGAATAAGCCTTGGCGATGCCTTGCATGATCTGGCAAGCCTCCTCAATGGTAGGCTCGGTGACAATAACAGGCTGGAAGCGACGCTCAAGAGCTGCATCTTTTTCGATATGCTTGCGGTATTCATTGAAGGTGGTAGCGCCAATGACCTGAATTTCGCCACGGGACAGGGCAGGCTTCAGAATATTGGCCGCATTCATACTGCCTTCCGCATCGCCGGCGCCCACCAGATTGTGAACCTCGTCGATGACCAAAATAATATTGCCACAGGCTTTCACTTCACCGATCAGGCTTTTCATACGGCTTTCAAACTGGCCTCTAAACTGGGTACCTGCCACAAGGGCAGTCAGATCCAGCAAGAATACTTCCTTATCCTTCAGCTTATAGGGCACATTGCCGTCAGCGATTCGTTGAGCCAGGCCCTCGGCGATGGCGGTTTTACCGACACCGGGTTCACCGATCAGGCAGGGATTATTCTTCTGGCGACGGTTTAGGATCTGGATCACACGCTCGGTCTCCACATCCCGGCCGATCACCTTATCCAGCTTCCCTTCCCTGGCGCGACCGGTCAGGTTCATGCAGTAAGTGTCGAGAAATTTGTGTTTCTTGGATTTCTTTTTTCCCGTATCCTCCGACTCCGGTTCCTTTTGGGAAGGAGCAGACTCCTGCTTAGCAGGCAGATTGTTGCTGCTGCCACCAAAAAGCTGATTCAGCAGCGGGAATGTGGCGGTCTGGGAATCCATTTCGTCATCATCCTGGCCGGCCTGGTCCATTTGACCGAACATGGAGCTCATTTCATCAGACAAAGTATCCAGGTCTTCTTCAGAAAAGCCCATCTGCTTCACCGCCTGGTCGATCTGAGGAATGCCCAGGCTGCGGGCGCATTTGAGGCAGTAGCCTTCATTCAAAGTAGCGCCGTTTTCCATCTTGGTGATGAATACCACGGCCATATTTTTCTTACATTTGGTGCAAAGTTTGGGTTGCATAGGGTATCACTCCTTTGGGGACAGTATAGCACGCATTCCCCAGAAAAGATAAAATTATTTATGAACTTTACAGGACCGGCGTACACTCAAAATTTTCCACGCCATCATCATACCACAGATGGGTCATATAAAGGCCTCCGGGCGGCACGGTAGGACCGGCAGCGGTGCGGTTTCCGGAATCCAGAATCTTTCCGATTTCCTCCGGCGGGAACTTCCCTTCCGCGGCGTAAACCACAGTTCCCGCCATGGCGCGGGCCATATTGTACAAAAATCCGTTGGCGCAAACACGCAGGTAGATCAGGTTTCCCTGACGCTCCACGTTATAATAATATACGGTGCGGACGGTAGATTTTACATCTGTACCCACAGATCGCACAGCGGCAAAATCATGGGTGCCAACAAACTGATCTGCCGCCGCCTGCATCACCTTTTCATCCAGATGCTTGGGGTAAAACCATGCTCGG
Organism: Faecousia sp.; assembly: GCA_045595225.1. Classification (GTDB taxonomy): domain Bacteria; phylum Bacillota; class Clostridia; order Oscillospirales; family Oscillospiraceae; genus Faecousia. The sequence continues at coordinate 21,633 of JAZOAD010000097.1, read as the reverse complement.
TTTACGTAAAACGGGTCCCTAACACGGGAATTGTAAATGATGTAGGTATACTCCTTCCGGGCACAGGAACCGATGGCATTGAAATCCTCGTGGACTTCAAATGCCTTGGTCACCACGATATCCTGTGGAAGATGGGTATTCAGCGCATAGGGCAACCGATCGCAGGGAATGGTGGAAGTTGTGCGAAAATTGGCAACATAGCACTTGGCGTGTACGCCGGCATCGGTGCGGCCGCAGCCGGTGACATGAACGCTGTGGCCAACCACCATAGCGATGGCCTTTTCCATGGTTTCCTGTACCGTCGCCAAGTTTTTCTGCATCTGCCAGCCATGATAAGCGGTGCCCTCATAGGTCAAAAAGATAGCAATATTGCGCATATTCTACCTCACAGGCCAAACTGCGCCAGCACGATAATCCCCGCAAGCAGCAGAGCGCCCACGCCATAGGTGGCAAAATCCCGGCGCATATAGCGCAGCAGCTTCATTTTGGTACGGCCTTCGCCGCCCTGATAGCAGCGGCATTCCATAGCGGTAGCCAATTCATCCGCCCGACGGAAGGCGCTGATAAACAGCGGCACAAGAATGGGAATCAAGGCCTTGACCCGATCCAACAGCTTTCCGGTTTCAAAATCGGCGCCGCGGGCCTTCTGGGCGGACATGATCTTATCCGTTTCCTCGATTAGAGTCGGAATAAACCGCAGCGCGATACACATCATCATGGCAAGCTCATGCACCGGCACTTTGATTGCCTTCAGGGGATTGAGCAGGGATTCCAGGCCGTCTGTCAGCGCAATGGGCGAGGTGGTATAGGTCAGCAGGAATGTGCCGGAAATCAGCATCAGAATACGGACCGTCATAAAAAACGCCCGTTCCAGGCCCTCCCAATAAATGGTGATGTTCCAGAAGGACACCAGGACCTTTTCACCATCGGTAAAGAAAATATTCAAGATACCCGTAAAAAGCAAAATGAACACCAGCGGCTTCATGCCCCGAACAATGGACTTGAGCGGAATATGGGAAATAGCGATGCTCAGCGCCAAAAAGGCGAACATAACGGCATAGGAAATCCAGTTAACCGCCACAAACAGCGCCACGATGTAAATGACCAGCATGACCAGTTTTGTTCTGGGGTCCAGCTTATGAACCACAGAATTACCGGGGAAAAACTGGCCCAAAGTGATGTCTTTAAGCATGGTTCTGTCCTCCTCTCATGGACTTGAGAACAGCGACTGCCTGCTCAACGGTATATACCACCGGCACATTCAGACCCTTATCCCGCAGGTGCATGAATACACGGCTGACCTCCGGAATGTCCAGGCCCATATCCATCAATTCCTGGGTATGAGTATAGGTGAAAATTTCCGTAGGGGTGCCGTCCATGGCTTTTTGGGCGTGGTTCATCACAATCAGCCGATCCGTAAGTCTTGCGACATCGTTCATGGAGTGGCTGACCATAATAATAGTCGCATTTTTCGCTTTTCGATAAGCCTGGATATTGGCAAGAATGTCTTCCCTGCCCTCCGGATCCAAACCGGCGGTAGGCTCATCCAAAATCAGCACTTCCGGTTCCATTGCGATAACGCCGGCAATGGCTACGCGGCGTTTCTGACCGCCGGACAGATCAAAGGGAGAAACCTCCAGCTGATCCTCCCGAAGGCCGACCAACGCGGCCGCCTCCCGGACGCGGCGGTCGATCTCATTTTTGTCCAGGCCCATATTCTTCGGGCCGAAGGCAATATCCCTGTAAACTGTTTCTTCAAACAGCTGATACTCCGGATACTGAAACACCAAGCCTACCCGAAAACGGGTCTGCCGGGTCGTCTTTTTATCGGCCCAAATATCCTTGCCATCCAGCAAAATTTGTCCGCTGGTGGGTTTCAGCAGGCCGTTCAAATGCTGCATCAAAGTGGATTTTCCGGAGCCGGTATGGCCGATAATGCCAATAAACTCCCCTTTTTCCACAGAAAACGATACATTATCCAGCGCCACATGCTCAAAGGGCGTGCCGGCAGAATAAGTATGTGTCAGATTTCTAACCTCTAAAAAAGGTGCCAACTTTCTTCCTCCTCAGCGTCGTCAAATCTTTACCGCTTCGTAAAGTATCTGCGCGCATTCCTCGCTGCTCAGCCTGTCCAGCGGCAGAGCAAAGCCATGTTGATTAAGCTCCCAGCACAATTCCACCGTTTCCGGCGCAGCCAGCCTAATTTCATGCAGCAATTCCACTTGGGAAAACACTTCCTCCGGCGTACCGTCGGCAGCAACCTGTCCCTTGTTCAGCACGATCACGCGCTGCGCCTGGGCCGCTTCGTCCATGTGATGGGTGATCAAAATCACCGTGATATCCTTTTCCTGATTCAGTCGCTTGATGGTTTCCATTACCTCACGCCGGCCTCTGGGGTCCAGCATGGCAGTAGGTTCATCCAGGACGATGCACTTGGGCTCCATGGCGATAATGCCGGCAATGGCAATGCGCTGTTTTTGACCGCCGGACAGTAGATGGGGCGCGTGCTCCCGATATTCGTACATACCCACCTGCTTCAGCGCCCGGTCCACCCGATTGCGGATCTCAGGGCTGGCAACGCCAAGGTTTTCCGGGCCGAATGCCACATCTTCTTCCACCACATTGGCCACGATTTGGTTGTCCGGATTTTGGAAAACCATTCCCACATTGCGGCGGACGCGCATCAAAAGTTCCTCATCAGATGTATCCAGGCCAAAGACATATACCTTGCCGCCGCTGGGCAGCAAAATGGAATTGAAATGCTTTGCCAGGGTGGATTTGCCGCAGCCGTTGCTGCCCAGTACCGCCACAAAGGTGCCTTCCTCAATGGAAAGACTCAAATCTGTAAAGACGGCGACACCAGGGGTATTGTCTACGCCCGGATAGGCAAAATTCAAATGTTCAACTCGAATTGACAATGTAATCCCTCCCCATCAGGGTGTCCAGCGGCCGGTGGAGCCACAGGGCAGCATTATGCCCGTAGACTTTACCGGAAGGCCCAGCTCGCCCACCGCTGTATGTCCGCCATGCTCGGCACCAAACACCACATCCGAAGCGTAGCCAACCGCAGAAGGCGCCAGGCCCGTGGTGTAGGAATTGATGATCACAAACAGCGGATTGTCCGTCAGCAATTTGGCAGTTTCCAGCAGGAAGGGATAGAAGCTGGTTTCCATCTTCCAAATCTCACCGCTGGGGCCACGGCCATAGCTGGGCGGGTCCATAATAATGCCGTCATAGCGGCGTCCGCGACGGATCTCACGCTGAATAAACTTGCCGCAATCATCCACGATCCAATGGATGGGCTTGTCCGCCAAGCCGGACGCGGCCGCGTTTTCCTTGGCCCACGCCACCATGCCCTTGCTGGCGTCCACATGGTACACTTCCGCGCCGCCGGCGGCGGCAGCCAAGGTGGCGCCGCCGCTATAGGCGAACAGATTCAGCACTCTCACCGGCCGACCGGCATTGGCGCACTTTTCCCGGATGAAATCCCAGTTGGCAGCCTGCTCCGGAAATACGCCGGTGTGCTTGAAATTCATAGGCTTGACATTAAAGGTCAGATAATCTTTATAGCGGATCTGCCAGCGCTCCGGCAGATCATGGTCCGTCCATCTACCGCCACCGGTGTTGGAGCGCAGATACCGGGCATCATAATGCTTCCAATGGGGATCCACATGGGGAGTATTCCAGATCACCTGGGGATCCGGGCGAACGAGGAAATACTTTCCCCATCGCTCCAGACGTTCGCCGTCAGAGGTATCCAGAACCTCATAATCCTTCCATTCATCGCTGATCCAAATCATTCTATTTCCTCTTTCCTCTTATTGTGTCGGTTCCGTTTCCCCATTTTCTTCCTTAGGGGGTTCTGTACCGGGATCCGGATTGTCTTCCCCATTTTCCGGCGCATCCTCCGGCAGATTATCATCGGGGTTTTCCGTATCGGGCTGCTCCTCCCCAGGGGGTGTGCCGCCGTTTTCGATCCACGGATTTTCCGCCACAAACTTTTCCCAGGCTTCCTGGGTGTGCACTGTACAAACCATATAAGGAGAGCTTATGCCTTTATTGATGCTGTTGACAAAGCCGTGCCACTCCAAAGGATTGCCGTTATTATCCACCAAATAGACATAGTTATCGTGCAGATAAGTGTAGATAATGCCCTTGTTGCGAAGTTCATTCAGTTCGTCGATCCTCGCCTGGGTCATCTTTACCAAAGAAGTGTCCGTCAGCAGCAGCGCGCCTACACTGGCAAACTTCTGACACCATTCGCTGGCGGCGCAGTCACCGTGGCTGCAGTAATCCACCATAACATGCTTGTCGCAGAATTCCTTGGGCACATCTTCCTTGTAGACCAGCACCGTATCTGTACGGGAAAGATCGCGGATATCACAGCTGCAGGCTTCCGTTGCCAGCTTGCCGGAATCCAGGCATACGGTGACGCTGACCATGCCGGTGGAGTCATAAAGGGGAATGGTTTCCAGGTTTTCATGGAGTTGGAGCATAACCGCCTTCCAAAGTCGGCAGGCAGGGTTGGACTCGTCCCCCACCAGGATGATCTTTTCCGGCTGGTCGAAGCCGCACCACACCGCAGCGGTGTAGTAGCCGGTGAAACCGGCGAAATAACGGTCCTTATTGCTCTGGGTAGAACCGGTCTTGCCGGCCACATCCATACCCAGTTCCCGATACATATCCGCCGCGCCACCGGAACCGATGGACACCGCGTTATCCAGGCAGTAATTGAGATAATTCAGCGCCTTTTTGCCCATGACCTGATAGCTGTCCTGGGTGTTTTCCAGCACCAAATTGCCATAGCTGTCATATACCTTGGTCCATACCCGGCCTTCCCGGTATACGCCGTCGTTGGCAAAGGTAGCATAGGCGCAGGTCACATCCCGCACCGTAACACCGGCGGTCAGACCGCCCATACCCAAGGCGGAGTAGCCAATATCGGTCAAAATAGAACCGGAAGTGGTTTCCAGATGATCTGTTAAACCGGACAAGCCAAACTTATATTTCGCGAAATTAAAGCTGTTCTGCATACCCAGCAGATCCAGCGTATTGACAGAGATGGTATTGACTGAGTTTACGATACCGCGGAACACGGTTCTTGCGTATCTATAAAGATTATTATCGTTTTTGGGATAGGGATTGCCATTGTTATAGGTGATGGGCAAATCATCCAGCACCGTGGCAGGGGTCACCAGGCCCATTTCGAAGGCAGGGCCGTAAACCGTCAGGGGCTTAATGGAAGAACCGATTTGCAGCATAGAGTCTGTGGCGCGATTATTGGCATCAAAAACCTCTTTTTCGCCCACACCGCCTGCCATAGCTACAATATCGCCGCTGGAATTATCCACGATTACGATACCCGACTGCAGCTGCTGGCCGCTTTGCACCTGGGGAATTTGGGACAGGTCGGTATAAACATTGTCCACCGCCGCCTGTACCTCCGGATCAAAAGGCGTATAAATATGGTAGCCGCCACGGCCCACCTTGTCGCGGAAATTATCGCGGATATCCTTGTCATCGTAATCCAGGCCTTCCGCTTCCGCCAGGGCGCGGGCCACCTGGTCGATCACTTCGTCCACATACCAGGAATACACTTCCTGGGAGGCATCCGTAGTAACCACGATCTGCTGCTGGCACTGTGGGCAGAAATACACCTTATTGCCCACTTCGCTGATCTCATGCAGCAGAGTGCGGACAGCGCCGGAATAGCCGCATGCGTCGTTTTCGCAGTAAGCCCAGCGGTCGCCGTCATCAATGCCTTTTTTGAACACCAGCTGGTAGGTTACAGCTTCCTCATATTCTTCGTCGCTCAGTTTTTCCTGATTATACATTTCTTCCAGAATGGTCAGCTGACGCACACGGTTTCTTTCCTGGCCGTTCAGTCCGCCAAAGTCCAGATTCGTGCGGTAAGGACGGTACAGAGAGGGATTATTGGTAATGCCGATCAAAGATGCCAGCTCCGCCAAATTCATATCCTGTAATTCTTTGCCGAAATAGTTGGCGGCAGCGGTTTTCACGCCGTAGCAGCCCTCGCCAAAATATACGGTATTCAAATACCATTCCAGAATAACCTCTTTATCGTAGGTCTTTTCCATGGCAATGGCGCGGAAGATCTCCATGACCTTTCGCTGTACCGTTACATCGTCATCGCCGTAGTAGTTTTTGATAAACTGCTGGGTAATGGTGGAGCCGCCGAATTCACTGCCGCCAAAGAACATACTCAGGCAGGCCTTCACCGTTGTGATCCAGTCCACGCCCTGATGCTCAAAAAAGCGCTTATCCTCAATGGCCACACAGGCCTGCACCAATTCCTCCGGAATGTCCTCATAGGTCACCCACTGACGCTTGGTTGTGGAGTAGATCTGCTGCAAAATTTGAATTTGCTCGTCGGAATCCACATAATAAATAAAGGAAGTCTTGTCCAGCTCCAGGTCTTCCAAATTGACAGAAGCCACACTCATGACCTCGTCCTCCAGGTATTCACCCAAAATGTTGACAAAGACAAAGCCGCAGACGATCACGATCAGCAGTACCGTAGCCAGAGCGCCCAAAGCAACCTTCGCGCCGGCGAAGAACACACGCCAGATTTTATATAAGATTTTCAGCAGAACATTGGGTTTCCACTCCTGACGGGGTGGTCTTCTGCTGCGATTGGTTTTTTCATCCATTTTTATTACCTCCATGGCAAGCGGCGATCCGCCGAAAAGAACAGGGGAACGGAACACTCAGTACTGTCCCATAGTACTCCTTATCGCATTATAGCACAACCATTTCAAAAACGAAAGCCCCAATTTGTGAATAATCCTTAAAATCCTTTATAATATGGCTTGTTTTTTCCGTTTCTACTCAGCGGGATGATCTATAAAAAGATTTCCCACAATGCATGATCCAATACTTTCTGCATACATTATAATATATTACTTCACAAGCATGAGAGGATTTCTTAATGAAGCGAAGCAAGCTGATCATTCCCATTGTGATGCTGGGATTTTTACTGGGTATTCACAACGGCCGTGTGGCGTTATGGAAAGAGCCGGACCCGGAGCCACGCAAAGTATTCCCCTACCCTGTGACTATGCTGCCCCAAGATATACAGCAGGCATTGCAGGAAGGCATTTATATCGAATCGGAAACCGATCTGGAGCGATTGCTGGAAAATTTCGGTTCTTGACCGGTTCCCTCTTGATTTTGTCCGGGAAAAATAGTAGAATAGTGCCATGAAGATTTCCCGAAAGGAGCAATCACAATGGCGGACAATTTCGGTTCTGATTTTATGACCATCCAGGACGAGGACGGCACCGAGTACGAGCTGGAGGTGCTGACCACCTTAGAGTACAACGGTTGCACCTATCTGGCTGTTGTGCCGGCCGTGGATGCCGACGAAGAAGCGGATTTGGAAGTATGTATTCTCAAATCTGTGGAAGAAGACGGCGAGAGCATCCTCTGCGCCGTGGAAGACCCCGCCGAACTGGAAGCTGTGGACCGTTTGATCATGGAGCAGCTTTACGAAGAGGACGAAGACGAATAATCTATTTCCTGCGGAGTGCGTAATGTGTCCTTTTGGACCCACATTTTTATTTCGGGACGTTAGTTTCCTTGCCGGTTTGCAGACCTCCCGCCTGCGCTTTGACGTACGGCGGACGTTGGGAGCAGTAAAGGCAAAGAGCGGCAACCCACCTGCCTTTCGGTGCAGGTCATAATCGGATGCATACGGCTTTCGCGGGTGCCCGGGGCGGATTTTTCCGCCCCGGGTTTTTATTTTGCAGGATACATCTCAAAAAAACTGTAAACTTTTTTCGATTTTTCGAATTTTTAGAAGATTAGGACTTGAAACCTGGAAAGAAATCGGTTATAATGCCATGGTCTATGCGTGAAAAAAGATACGTATAACCACTAGGACTATTTGAGAGGAAATGATTTTCATGAGTGCATCCAACAAGAAAAAGCTTCGCAAGCAGGAAGCCGAAGGCCAGATGACCCAGCGTCAGCAGGCCGCTTCCAAGGAAGCCAAGAAGCAGAGAACCACTACTTTGACCTTCTGTGTCGTAATGGTTCTGATTGTCTGCATCACCATCGGTGCTCTGCTGACCAACCCCGTCAAGAACATCACCTACCGTAACGTCAAGGCAGTGGAAGTGGGCGAGTACACGCTGTCCGCTGTGGAGCTGAACTACTTCTATGTAGACGCGATTTCCCAGTTCTATCAAAACAACAGCAGCTTCATCAGCTATCTGCTGGACACCAAGAAGCCTCTGGATCAGCAGGTGTATGACAAGACCACCGGCAAGACCTGGGCTGACTATATGCTGGATTCCGCCTACAGCAATATCAAGAGCACCTATGCTGTGTACAACCTGGCTGTCAGCGAAGGCTACACCCTGAACGAAGAGTATCAGAGCGAACTGAGCACCGCCATGATGTACATGAGCCTGTACGGCACCATCAACGGCTTCAGCAACACTGACGCTTACCTGGCCGCCATGTATGGCAACGGCGCTACTGAGGAAAGCTATCGCGAATACTATGAAAAGTGCCTGATCGCCGAAGCTTACTGCATTGACTACAGCGAAAAGCTGAGCTATTCCGCTGAGGACCTGGACGCTTATCACCAGGAGCACACCGGTGAGTTCTTCAGCTACAACTTCGCTTACTACTATCTGGATATCACCAAATTCTACCCTGAGGATGCCGGTACGCTGGGCGAAGACGGCAAGACCAAGGTCTACACCGCCGAAGAGACTGCCGCTGCTGTCGCTGCCGCTCAGGCTGCCGCTGAAGCTCTGGTAAACGGCGAATATGAGGACATTTTCGCTCTGGACGCCGCCATTGGCCAGCTGCCTTTCAACCAGAAGACCGAATCCGAAGAGGATGACGAAGACGATACGGAAACCAAGACCGGTGAAACCGAAGGCGAAACCGAGGGTGACGACGTAACTGAGGGTGAAGGCGAGACTGAGGAAGAACCCGAGGAAGAAGAAAAGAAGCTGAGCTATCTGACCGAGAAGGAAGATGTGCTCTACTCCTCCATCAGCAAGACCTACGCCGATTGGATCATCGGTAAGATCGCCGGCGAAAACGAAGATGACGAGCCCACCTTCGAGACCCGTAACGAGGGCGACATGAAGTTCTTCGAAAACAGCACCGGCGAAGGCGAAAGCAAGACCATCAAGGGCTTCTATGTTGTTCGCTACGAATCCGTCAATGACAACAACTTCGCTCTGAAGAATGTTCGTCACATTCTGATCAGCTTCAAGCACTTGAAGGCCGACGGCACCGTTGACTCTTCCAACACTTCCACCACTTATACCGATGCCGAGAAGGCTGCCGCCAAGAAGGAAGCCGAAGAGCTGCTGGAGGAGTGGAAGAACGGCAAGGCCACCGAGCTCACCTTCGAAACTCTGGCTAAGGAAAAGTCTGAGGACACCGGTTCTAAGGATAACGGCGGCCTGTATGAAAACATCTTCCCCGGCCAAATGGTGGAGAACTTCGAAAACTGGTGCTATGATGAGTCCCGTCAGGTTGGCGACTATGGCATCGTAGAAACCGATTACGGCTACCATATCATGTACTTCTCCGGCAACAGCGAACAGACCTACATCAATTACATGCTGACCGAGACCATGCGCAGTGAAGACACCAATGCCTGGTACGAAGCGCTGATCGAGACCATGACTGTTAACGCTCTGACCGACAAGTACGTTCCCAAGGACAAGAGCATGAGCTAATCGTAAAGGCAGGTCGCAAGACCTGCCTTTTCTTTCCACCCGCAGCGGAAAATTTATAAAATTTTCATTGCTTTTTCTCCCTGCGGGGGTTATAGTATACTAAACTCAGCAAATTCAGGAGGATACCCGATGAATAACGCAGAACCTTCCCAGAACAAACCCAACGCCGAAAAATCCGGCGCAGTTTCCCAAAAAAATCTGATCACGCTGATCATTGTGATCGCCCTGGCAGTTTGTCTTTGCGCTGTGGCGATCATCGCTGTCATCCAAACCATCCGTAATGACAATCCCACTACCGCTCCCACCGTCAACGAAGAGGCGCAGGCAGAGGAAGTCCGCAATACCATCGCCATGACCCTTGGCGAGCATCAGATCAACGCTGTGGAACTGAATTACTACTACACCGAAACCCTGAATCAGTTCCTGCAGGAATACTATTATTATATCTATTACTACGGCATGATCGATACGGCCAAGCCTTTGAACGAGCAGTACTTTGATAAGGAAAAGGAGATTACTTGGGCCGATTATATTCTGGATCTTGCCAAGGATAATATCAAGAGCACCTATATGCTCTGCGATATGGCAGCAGCGAACGGCTTTGCATTGCCGGATGCGGAGCAGGCCAGTTTGGAAGCAGTCCGCAAAAATATCGAAGAGTATGCCGTCAATAATAAATACGAAGATGCCGACAGCTACGTGGCGGACATTTTCGGCCTGGGCGCTGACCTGGAAAGCTACATGGCTTACTTTGAGCGGGCTTTGCTGGCGGATGCCTACTATTCTGATTATGCCGAATCCCTGAAATACACCGATGACCAGCTTCGGGCGTATGAATCCGGTAAGGAGCATGAATATAACTGCTATTCCTTTGCCTCCTATTACCTGGATCCTGCCAAGTTCCTGACCGGCGGCACCGAGGGCAGCGACGGCAAGGTAACCTATACCGACGAACAGATCGCCGCTTCCATCGAAGCCGCCCGGGCAGCCGCGGAAGCGCTGCTGGGCAACACCTGCGACAGCCTGGAAGCTTTCCAAGATCTGATTTTGAGCATGGATGTCAATGCGTCCCTGGAATCTGTCAAAGTAAACGAGCAGAACGATGTATTCTACAGCGAGATCGACAAAGCTTTCCAAGAATGGATCATTTCCGCTGACCGCAATTTTGGTGATGTGACTGTCATTCCCAAGACCACCGTTTCCGGCGAGGGTGAAAGCGCTGTGGAAACCACGGAAGGTTTCTATATCCTTTGGTTCGGCGGTGTCAATGACAATACGGTTATGCTGAAGGATGTGCGCCACATCCTGGTGCTGTTCAAAAATGATGCCGGCAAGACTTACAGCGACGGCATCACTTCCTTCACCGACGCGCAGAAAGCCACCGCTTTGGCCGCGGCTGAGGCGCTGCTGGAGCAGTGGAAGTCCGGCGAGGCTACCGAGGATAGCTTTGCCGCGCTGGCCGCCGAAAAAACGGAAGACGGCGGTTCCAAGAACACCGGCGGTCTGTACGAGGACATTTATCCCGGCCAGATGGTGCCCAACTTCAACGATTGGTGCTTCGATGAAAGCCGTCAGTTTGGCGACACCGGCATTGTGGAGTCCCCCTATGGCTACCACATCATGTTCTTTGTTTCCGATGCCGAATTGAATTACCGTGATTATATGATCACCTATGCCATGCGCACCGAAGACCTGAACGAATGGCACACCGAGATGTTGGAAAACGCTGAGCTTACCGAGGTTTGCCTGGACTTCTGCCCTCTGGATCAAACCCTGGCCGGCTGATCACTCTATCCGAATAGTATAAATTTCGCCTCCTGTGGAAAGCTTTTCACAGGAGGCGATTTTTTGCGTACAATCAAAACAGCATTGGCAGGCATGGCCGCCGGCGCCGTCACCGGGCTGCTGGGAGCGGGCGGAGGCATGATCCTGGTTCCCCTGCTGCGGATCTGCACCGATTTGGAGGAGGAAGATATTTTTCCCGCCTCCATTTCCGTTATTCTCCCAATTTGCGCCATATCTCTGCTGATCACCGACGCTCCCCTGCCCTGGAGCGCGGCTATCCCCTATTTGTTGGGCAGCGGCTTCGGCGGCATTCTTGCAGGCATTTGGGGCAAAAACATCCCCGTCAAATGGCTCCACCGCGCTTTGGGACTGCTGATCCTATGGGGAGGCTGGCGATATTTATGCTGAAAGTGTTTGTCGCCACGGTTTTGGGGGTTTTATCCGGCCTGGGTACAGGCGGCGGAAGTTTACTGATCCTGTATCTGACGCTGTTGCAAGGAATGGCGCAAGCAGAAGCTCGGGTCATCAATCTCATGTTTTTTATTCCATCCGCTTTGATCGCCTGTCTGTTTCGCCGGAAACAGGGACATCTACAGCTGAAAAAGGTCTGGCCTGCAATCCTGGTCGGCAGCCTTTCCGCAGCCTTATTTTCCTGGTGGAGCAATGGCTGGGATGTCCAACTGCTCCGGAAAATATTCGGTTTGCTCATGCTGTTTATCGGCGTCAAAGAATTGCTGTACCGTCCTAAATTGTAAAAATGCCGCAGGGGAAACCTGCGGCATCCGTCATTCACTTTTTCAACGAATTCAAATACCCTTCTAAAATCAAGGAGGCGGCCACAGCATCCACGGTGTTTTTCCGTTTCTGACCGTGATAATTATGCTGGTTTAAGATATTATGCGCTTCCACAGTGGTGCGGCGCTCATCCCACATAACGACCGGCAGCCCGGTTGCCTCACTCAGCAGAGCGCCGAATTCCCGGCAAAGTTCCGCCCGGGCGCCTTCCGTGCCGTCCATATTCCTCGGCAAGCCTACCACGATGGTGCCCACTTCCTGTTCTTTTGCCATGCGAACGATGTCAATGATCGCCTTCTCCCGATTGCGGCTGGGTACCACAGCGGTGGAACCGACGATGGTGCAAAGCAGATCCGAAAAGGCCACGCCAGTCCTGGCGTCACCATAGTCAATGCCCATAATTCGTTTCATAAGTATAACCCCTTTTTCACTTGATGGGATCATTATACTACATAAACACAAAAAAAGAAAGGTGCATTTCTCCCCTTTCTTCCGATTTTCGCGCCGATCCTCTGTATGTTTGATGCAGAAAAATCATCGAGCCCCGTAAGGTTGTGTTTCTGCTGAGAAACCGGCAAAAAATGTGGAAAAATAAAGAAAAAAGTTCTTGACATTCTATCCCCCCTATGATAGAATGACTCTACCTGTGAAAAAGGGCTATTTTTTTGCGGCCATTTTTCAGCTTCGAAGCGGCGATTGTAGTAAGCCGCACCTAAATTTTTACTGGGCGGAGTGATACAGGGAGGCAAATTTTTAAGGAGGTGCCGTTATGCGCGTTAAAGTCACCATGAGATGTTCTGAGTGCAAGCAGAGAAACTACAATACCATGAAAAACAAGAAGAACGACCCTGACCGTCTCGAGATGAAGAAGTATTGCAGATTCTGCAAGAAGCACACCACTCACAACGAGACGAAGTAAGGAGGCTCCCAAAATGGCAGAAGTTCAAAAGGAAAACTGGTTCAAGAGAGCCTGGGGCGCTGTCTGCAAGTACTTCCGCGAGCTTAAGAGCGAGCTGAAGAAGGTTGTTTGGCCCACCCCCAAGCAGGTTCTGAAGAACGCCCTGATCGTTATCGCCTGCGTCGTTGTCGTTGGCGTATTCGTCTGGCTGTTCGACTTTGCATCCGGTGCTATCATCAGTGCCATTTCCGGCATTCTGAGCTAAGGTAGCGCGTTATGGCAGATGCAAAGTGGTATGTGATCCATACCTATTCCGGTTATGAAAACACTGTAAAGGCCACCATCGAAAAGACCATCGAGTCCCGCAATCTGCAGGATCAGATTTTGGCTATCTCCATCCCCATGGAAGAGGTCACCGAAATCACCGAATCCGGCGTCAGCAAGACTTACGAGCGTAAGGTCTACCCCGGCTATGTGCTGGTAAAGATGGTTTACAGCGACAACACTTGGCACGTCATTCGAAATGTCCGCGGCGTAACCGGCTTCGTGGGCAGTTCCAGCAACGACCCCACTCCCCTCACCGAAGAAGAAGTCTACGCCATGGGCGTGGAAAAGAAGGAGATCATCGTCAACTATGCTGTGGGCGACACCGTCCGCATTCTGGATGGTCCTCTGACTTCCTTCACCGGCCGTGTGGAGAGCATTGAGGTCGACAAAAACCGGGTCAACGTGATTGTATCCATGTTTGGCCGCGAGACCTCTGTTGAGTTTGAGCTCGACATGATCGAGGTCGTTTCCCAGTAAACGCAAAGGCCGTTTTCGGTCGGAACGTGGGAGGGGTTAAATCCCCGACAAATATGCGTACCAGCGCATCACACCACAATATATTCAGGAGGTGCTTATCATGGCACAGAAAGTCACTGGTATTATCAAACTTCAGATTAACGCCGCTAAGGCAACTGCTTCTCCCCCTGTAGGCCCCGCTCTGGGTCAGCACGGCGTCAACATCGCCGCTTTCATCAAGGAATTCAACGCCCGCACCCAGGCTATGGAAGGCTACAAGATTCCTGTTGTTATCACTGTTTACGCAGACCGCAGCTTCACCTTCATCACCAAGACCCCTCCTACCCCCCTGCTGGTTATGAAGGCCATTGGTCTGAACGGCGGTTCCGGCGTTCCCAACAAGCAGAAGGTCGGCACCATCACCATGGCCCAGGTCACTGAGATCGCCAAGACCAAGATGCCTGACCTGAACTGCAACACCCTGGAAGCCGCTATCAGCCAGGTTGCTGGTACCTGCCGTTCCATGGGCGTCACCGTCGTCGAGTAATATTTGATATTTGCTGTCCGGGCGCACTGACCCGGAAATGTGGGAGGATTATTCCGCATCACCACTATATAGGAGGAAAACAAAAGTGTTTAGAGGTAAAAAGTATCAGCAGAGCGCTAAACTGATCGATCGCTCTGTTCAGTATGATCCCAACGAAGCCCTGGATCTGGTCGTGAAGGGTGCTTCCGCAAAGTTCGACGAAACCGTCGAGCTGCACATCAAGCTGGGCGTTGACTCCCGTCACGCTGACCAGCAGGTTCGTGGCGCTGTCGTTCTGCCCAACGGCACCGGCAAGGTCCGCCGCGTTCTGGTGTTCGCTAAGGACGCCAAGATGGACGAAGCCAAGGAAGCCGGCGCAGACTATGTTGGCGGTCTGGACCTGGTTGAGAAGATCACCAAGGAAAACTGGTTCGAGTTTGACGTTGTCGTCGCTTCTCCCGACATGATGGGCGTTGTTGGCCGTCTGGGTAAGGTTCTGGGCCCCAAGGGTCTGATGCCCTCCCCCAAGGCTGGCACCGTGACTCCCAACGTCGGCGCTGCTGTTAAGGAAATCAAGGCTGGTAAGGTCGAGTACCGTCTGGACAAGACCAACATCATCCACTGCCCCATCGGCAAGGTTTCCTTCGGCCCCGAAAAGCTGGCTGAGAACATGGACACCCTGGTCCGCGCTGTTGTGAAGGCTAAGCCCGCCGCAGCCAAGGGTCAGTATATCCGTTCCTGCACCGTGGCTTCCACCATGGGCCCCGGTGTCAAGGTCAACACTGCCAAGTACGGCAACTAATTTGCTGACATAAATACTCCCACAGGGGCTTTCCCTGTGGGAGTTTTATTATTTGTCACGCTTCCTGCAGCTTGCGTTTTTTCCTGTCCGCAATATACCACAGAATAGATGTCAGGACAGCCATAAATACAGATAGTTGCGCCACGCCCATGGAGGTGCAAAGCAGACCAAAATCATCTCTATCAATTCCGAAGGCAAACACAACTAGTCCTGCAATTAACGACAGAAACTCCGAGACATACAAAAAGATCCATTTCCATTTTTGGGGCCAAATTGATGTAACAACGGCAAAGGTCAATAATATTGCAAACCAGATCGCAAATATTTGGGCTATTTCAACTTCAGTTATAAACAATACTACCACAAGCACAAGATTTGCAATAGAGCGAAGGTGGACTTCGATTGTTTCAAGCACTCAGATTTCCCTCCTTACTCAGAAATTGTCGTAGTTTCCCTGGCCAACAGATAATAGCTTTCGCAATAGTGGGGGTGTTCTGTTTTCATACTTCCTGCAACTTGCGTTTTTTTCTGCCCGCAACCCACCATAAGATGGATGTCAACAGTGCCATATAGATCGACAAAAAAACTACGACGTAAGCAGCACATAACAAACCCAAATCGTCTTTTTCAATCCCATGGGAGTAAAAAATCGGCCCTGAAAGCAAGGAAAGAAACTCCAAGACATACAAAGAAACCCATTGCCATATTCTCGGCCGAACAGTCGTAATGATGGCAAAAATCAATATTATAGCAAACCAGATTACAATTAGCCTGGCGAGTTCAAGATAAATAAATGAAAACACACCGATAATTACCACGCCTACAATAAAATCAAGGCGATTTGTTATCGCTTCAAGCACATCAAGCACAGCGATTTTTCCCTCCTTACTCAGAAATTGTCGTAGTTTCCCTGGCCAACAGATAATAGCTTTCGCAATAGTGGGGGTGTTCTGTGTGTCAAACGCGATTACACGCTATATTTTCGCTTACACACAACAAGCATCATCAACGCCGCGCCGCTAAACATCAGCAGCAACACGGGAATCTCAATCGTGTCACCTGTTGCAGGATTATAAGCCGGCTGCGCCGAATATACATCGTCTCTCATTTCCAAAATTGAAATAGCATCCAATACCGCCTGCTTTCCTTCCTTGTCAAAGCTCAGCAAAAGGACTTTAGCGAGTCCTCCCTCGACCTGCCGATCATATTCATAGCTCACTTTTACACAGCCTATATCGGAAAAGTCTTCCGTCGTATATTCTTTCTCATACCAGTCAGGGTGAATAAGTACATACACCTTTTTCTCAAAGTACAAAGGCTCAGTATTATCGTCATAATATTCGTAGTGGGATATGATCCCATCCTCGGCACTGGCAGAAAATGCCAGAGAAGCCAACAGTAGGATCACAGCCAAAATGGAAATTAGTTTTTTCATTTTACTTCCTCCTAAATGTCGTTGTACAAAATGCTGGCATAAAAAGGGGGGTATATTTCGTTGCTAACCATCCTAGGCCATTGGCATCCATCCTTTCCTTATTATTTGGTTGTATTGTAACAGAAAGACATTTGTCTGTCAATAGTATTTTTCTTACAAAGGTATTGATAAATCAATATGTTTCTGATATCATACAATCAGACTTGATTCTGATCATAGGGGGTGTTAATATTTTAGAAAATATTGGACAAAACTCCTTTCGTCGGGGGCTCATGTCCCTGGTGCTGTTACTGCTCCTCCGCAAAGAGGATATGTACGGCTATCAGTTGGTACAGGAAACGAAAAACTTAAGCGGCAGCCGCATTCAAACACAGGAAGGTTCCCTTTACCCCGTACTATACAAGCTGCAAGAAAAAGGGTATATTTCCGATAGGAAGGTACAGGTAGGCAAGCGGATGATTCGAGTATATTACCATCTGGAACCCGCCGGAAGCTCTTATCTGCAGAAGCTGCTGGAAGAGTACAACGATATCGCCATCGGCATGAAAATGATCATGGAGGCAACAGAATCATGAAAGAACTAACGCAATATTATCGACAGATCAAACGCTGGCTCCCCTGCAACAGATCACTGAAAAAGCGGCTCATGGCCAACATTCACGCTACAACTGAGGAATATTTGGCCCATAACCCGGCGGCAGACTTTACCGCTCTGCAGGCACATTTCGGCACTCCCCAGCAGATTGCCGCAGCCCTTGTGGACGAAATGGACACTGCGGAATTACTGCGTTCCCTGCTCATCCGCAGAAGAATTGTGAATATCATTCTGACCTGCGTCATTGTAATTCTTTCAATTTGGCTAGTGGTAGTTTTGTCCGTATGGTGTTCCGGAATGCTGGGCGTTTTCGGATACGGTATTTTGGAACAGCCAATAATATCATAAGGAGATAGTATATGAAGTACGCAAAGTTTTTTTGTGCCTTAATTCTAATACTTGCACTATTACCCTTACAAGTTCATGGTGTCGAAATGGATACAAAAAACTCGAAAACAATTATTTGTGATGATGGCAGTTTTATCATCGTTACGCTATGTGAACAAGTTTCTCGTGCTGGAAACGAAAAAAATGCATCCAAGACCTACACATACTACAATGCTCTCGATTCTGAACTATGGTCTGCCACACTATATTCCACCTTTACCTTTGACGGCACCGAGTACTGGACCACCGCATCCAGCATTTCCGTTGATATTCAGAATACCAGCTGGTATGTGATCTCTCAATCTGCTTCTCACAGTGGCTGTGGCGCTACTGGCGATGTAACAATGGGGCAAAAGGTTCTTGGCGTAACCGTAAACAAAGAATCTGTTACTATCACCCTTTCCTGTAGTCCATATGGTGTAATAAGTTAAAATATTTTTCAAAAACCTCTTGACAAATCGGGAGGTTTTTGCTATAGTATCAAAGTTGCCAAAGACAGCAGGTGCCGCGAGGCGTAAGTCCTGCCGAGGTGCGTCTAACATTTCTTTGATTGTTTGCGTGTCTTTCTGTCTTCTGGCAGGAAGACACTTTTTTAATTTTCGGAGGTGAAAATTATGCCCAACGCAAAGGTTCTTGAGAGCAAGAAGGCAGTTGTTGAGGCCCTGACCGGTAAGATCCAGGAGTCCACCGCTGTTGTCTTCATTGATTACAAGGGTATCAATGTTGCTCAGGACACCGAGCTGCGTAAGCAGTTCCGCGAAGCTGGCGTCGAGTACACCGTCGTTAAGAACACTCTGACTAATTTCGCTGCTAAGAATGCAGGTTACGATTTCTCTAAGGTTCTGAACGGTACTACCGCTATGGCTTCCACCACCGGCGATCCCATCGCTCCCGCTCGTATCGCCGCTGAATTCGCCAAGAAGAACAAGCTGAAGACCCTGGCTATCAAGGGTGGCATCGTTGAAGGCAGCGTTCTGTCCGCAGAGCAGCTGACCGGCTTCAGCGAACTGCCCAGCAAGAACGCCCTGGTCGCTTCTGTCCTGGGTACCTTCCTGGCACCTATCTCCAGCCTGGCCTTCGTCCTGGATCAGATCCGGATGCAGAAGGACGGCTCCGCTCCTGCCGCAGAAGCTGCAGAAGCCTAATCGCATTCCCCACATAAACACAAAAACTATTTATTTAACGTAATTTTAGGAGGATTTTATCATGGCTAGTGAAAAGATCACTGCTCTGGTTGAGCAGGTTAAGGAACTGACCGTCCTGGAACTGTCCGAACTGGTTCACACTCTGGAAGAAGTTTTCGGTGTTTCCGCCGCCGCTGCCGCTGTTGCCGCTCCCGCTGCTGCCGCTGTTGAGGTTGAAGAGAAGACCGAGTTCGACGTCATCCTGAAGTCCGCTGGCGCTTCCAAGCTGGGCGTCATCAAGGTTGTCCGCGCTGCTACCGGCCTGGGCCTGAAGGAAGCTAAGGACATTGTCGACAACTGCCCCAAGACCCTGAAGGAAGCTATCAGCAAGGAAGACGCTGAGAAGCTGGTCGCTGAGCTGAAGGAAGCCGGCGCTGAGGCTGAGATTAAGTAATTTAATCTCCTCATATTCCTTACCTATGACAGCCGTCGGAGAATTCCGGCGGCTGTTTGTCTTTAGGAGGTCCCCTATGCAAGAAATTCTGGATTTTTTCCAGTCGAATATTTTGGAAAGCGATCTGGCCGCAAAGCTGAGTGAATGGACAGCCACCGGGCTGCAATATATCAAATTTGTTGGCATTTTGGTGATCGGAATACTGCTGCTCAGTTCCCTTTCCCGGTTTCTGTTCGGCAAAAAAGCCCAAGTCACACAGGCGATCGCCGCAGCCATTGAGATTTTCTTTGTGTATGTGCTCAGCGTGGTGATAATCGCTCTTGGCCTTCGGCTGCAGGAATTTCTGATTCCGCTGCCCTTTGTAACCATGGCTGAGGATTTTATGCTGATCTTCCCCATTTTTGAAGCGGATTTCCCCATGATCTGCAACCAGGCAGCTCAGCTTTTGATTATCGCGTTTTTAGTAAATCTGGTCAACGGCCTGCTCCCCCAGGGCGAGCATGTCATTACCTGGTTTTTCCTTCGCGTGATCGTTGTGGCGGTTTCTGTCGTTCTCATTTATTTCGCGGATCTGCTGCTGGCCCAGTATGTCCCCCAGGAGATCATGGAAAATGGGCCAATGATCCTGTTGATTTCCCTGGCAGCGCTGATCCTTCTGGGCTCGCTGAAGGTACTGGTGGGCGGTGCAATCGCTTTTCTGGACCCCATTATGGCGGCGCTGTACACCTTTTTCTTTGCCAATATCATCGGTAGAGCCCTGGCAAAAGCCATGCTCACCTCCGCGCTGATCATTGGCCTTGTGGCAGCGCTGAATGCTTTGCAGATTTATGCGGTGCACATCGCCGCCTCCGTTCTGACGGCCTATATTCCCCTGCTGCTGATCGTGTTGATCCTTTGGTATGTAGTGGGCCACCTATTCACAAAAGAATAAACAAACAGGCGTACAGCTTCGTACGCCTGTTGCTTATTTTAGAAAGTCGCCACATCCGGCTGGGCAGGTTCCGCCTTTTCTACAGAAATCGCGGTCAGCAGCGGACCAAGCTCCCCTTTATACAGCGGATGACGCTCCGCGGAGATTTTCGCCTTGACCATATACCAGGCTCTGGGCTCAATGGTTTCCGCTGCCGGGTAAACACAAGGGATGCCACAGAACTGAATATCGTCCACACAGCAGGTCATAACAAACCGTCCCGGAGCAAACATTCCCTTCTTTTCCCTACGCAGCATAGCAGCCTGGGCCTTGAAATACACAGTTTTACCATTGTATTTCTCCGGTTCCTCGGTGCAATCCCGGTACCAAAGGGCAAAATCCTCGTCCTTCACTTCAATGACCGGCGCATTGATGTCAAAGGGCAGAGGGTCCTCGATATCATCAAACTGAGTGGACCCATCGGTGAATTCATACAGAATATCGATGCGACGGCTGGCGGCCCGCGCCAGCTTGTGGAAAGGCATCACATCCGCGTTTTTATCCAGGCGGTTGAACACCACCATTTGCGCGCCCATCAGCTTGTCCATGACCAAATTGCGCATATTAGCATTGTAGGCCATAAAGGTAGTGGTGTCGGCAAACATTACTTCCTGGGCCACCACCCAATCCTCCGGGAAGCGGGTGTACAAGTCGCCCACTAGCTGCATACCGTTCAGCTCCGCGACCACCCGTTGGGCTTTATATTTCTTCGCCAGATTTTGCAGTTGCTTGGTAGTAACCGTTTGCTGATCCAGCGCTTCAATATACACATTTTTATGGGGATAGGTAGAGAGATCAAACTCCTCCTCACCCTCTTCAAAAACCAACAGCAGCGTCCGTTCGCCGGCATTGAAACGCTCATCTTCCAGGGTTTCCTGGATAAACTTGGTTTTACCTGAATCCAAAAAACCGGTGAATACATAAACGGGAATCTGCACCATAGTTACACCCCAAACATGGCGGCAACAGCCTTTTCATCCAGGTCCGCGCCGATGACGCAAAGCTTGCCGATCACAGATGCGGAGCCCATACGAACATTATGCTCTTCAGGCACATAGTCAAAATGGATCCAACCGCCGTCGGCGCAGGCCACAATGCCCTTAGCCCGGAGAACCATGCCGTAGCGGCCGGAATCCAAGCAATGCAGCGCGGTTTCAATCTCGGACACAGTGAACTTTCTGGCAGTTTCCACGCCCCAGGATGTAAACACCTCGTCAGCATGGTGGTCATGATGATGGTGACCGCAGCCACAATGCTCGCCATGCTCATGATGCTCGTGATGGCCGTGACCGCCGCAGCAATGATGCTCTTCCTCATGATGATGGTGCTCGTGGTGACCGCAGCCACAGTG
>JAZOAD010000096.1:0-3667 GCA_045595225.1 Faecousia sp. | reverse complement strand
TGACATGACTCCCGCCGAGCGCCATCATGTCTGGAAAGACCTGCTGGGCATCTACATGCCCTGGATGAAGCTGGACGGCGAGATCCCCTTCCACGCCGAGGGTGAGAACTGGCAGCGCCAGCAGCACATTTACAACAGCCCCTTCTATTATATCGACTACTGTCTGGCCCAGACGGTGGCCCTGCAGTTCTGGGCCATGAGCCAGTCCGATTTCAAGGACGCGTGGGAGCACTACATGGCCTACACCAAGCAGGGCGGCTGCTGCACCTTTGTGGAGCTGCTGAAGAATGCCGGTCTGGACACTCCCTTCGACGAGGTCACTCTGAAAACCGTGTGCGAGGTGGCCGACCAGTGGCTGGACAGCTACGATCTCAGCGGAATTATCTAAGAAGATCATCTGAACAAGATGCTTGCGCGAGGTTTCTATAATGGACGTTTCACAAATTTTTCTGGAACTGCTCAGTGAACAGAATATGGATGCTGTCCGGGCGATCCATCGTGAGGACATCAGTGATTCTTGGGTGGATGACATGGATACCATCATAGAAACTACGCAGTATGGCATCGATCATCAATGTCTCGGCCATACCTTTGTGGTCAAGTACGGCCAAGACTATATTGGTCTGATCCTGTTGGGCGAAGCCATCCCCTGGGAGACCGACCCCGATGAGATGATGAATGTTCCCTTTTATCGCCTGATGAACTTCGTAATTGACAACCGGTATCGAAACCGGGGTATTGGCGGGTATATTCTGGAACTGGTTATTGCCGCAATTTATCAAGAATTTGGTGTGCGCCCCATTGCTTTGGGCGTTCACCGGGACAACCATAGCGCCGCACGCTTTTACACAAACCACGGGTTTCTCAAAACGAATGTCATGGAAGGAAACGACTATTATTTCCTGCGTTATCCCGTGAAACTGGATGGACTGACCCTGACGGATATTCAGCCCTCACAGTTCTACCTGTCCCAAGCAAAAATCGCAAACATCCATGCTTGGTTTGATCCCACGGATCTTTCCAATTTTGATCCCATTCCGGTCAAGTATCTGAACGGATGTGTCATCTTCACCGATGGACACACAAGAGCGTGGGCCGCCCACTCCGCCGGGTTGAAAACCGTTCCTTTGGTGTGGGATCCGGATGCACTGGATTGGGACTTGTATCAGCTTTGCGTGGATGCATGCCGCGAGCGCGGCGTTTATTCCGTGTCCGACCTCCATAACAAGATCCTTTCCGAGCCCGATTACGAAGAGAAGTGGATCCATTGGTGTGACCAAATGCAGAAAACAGCGAAAGGGCGATAAACATAGAAATGCTGCACCATGGAAATATCCGAATCCGGCAGGCTGAACGGGCCGATGTAACGCAGCTTGTCGCATGGTGGAATAACGGTGCTGTCATGGCCCACGCCGGATTTCCCAACGGGCTGGGAACAACCGAGGAAAAGGTGATTGCCGGTCTTGGCAGCGAACGTCTTGTCATCGAAGAAGGTGACCGGCTGATCGGAGAGTGCTGCTACCGCCCTGTAGAAGGAACCGCAGCGGAGATTGGCATCAAGATTTGTGAGCCCGACTGTCAGAATCGCGGCGCAGGTCGTATTGTACTGAGCATGCTGATCGCCTGGCTGTTCGGGCAGGGCTACAGCAAAATTGTTCTGGACACCAATCTAACCAACAAGCGGGCGCAGCACGTATACGAATTGCTCGGTTTTCGCAAACTGCGCACCAACATTGATTCATGGACTGACCAGCTCGGTCAACTCCAGTCATCGGTCGACTATGAGCTGATGGAACACGATTTTGTGGATTACAGAAAACAGGTGCATAACCATGATTAATCTCCATGATGTTGCCCCCGATAACTGGCGCTTGGATCTGAATGTGTCCAAGGAGCAGGAACCGTATGTATCGACCGGCTGCAGGCTTCTGGCAAGAGCTTATGCTTATCGCAGCCATCGCAGCCGTGCGTTTGTAATTTTTAATGACGATACCCCCATCGGAATGGGCCTGTATCACGACCTGCCCGAATGGAATTGCTATGATTTCAGTCAGTTGTTTATTGATGCGCGTTATCAGGGCTGTGGATACGGCAAGGCCGCAACCGAACTGGTTTTGAACGAGATGAAGCAGGACGGTAAATACAACAAAGTCGTCCTTTGCTACATCGATGGAAACACAGCCGCCAGAAATCTTTATTCTCACTTTGGCTTTGTTGAAACTGATCGCGACGGGGACGAAATTATTATGGAACTGCTTTTCCAGAGGTAACACATTTCAGGCAAAGAGGATCCCGGAGGAAACTCGTCGGGATCCTCTTTTTGCTCGCCAAATTTTACACTTTATATCATGTTTCTACTTCATTTTCTCCGTACATTATGGTAAAATGAAAGTTAGCGTATTTTTCGATTCTTCAGGAGGTGACTTGGGTGATATTCGGAAAACATATCAACCGCTATTACCTGAAATACTGTCCCATTCTGCTTCTGGGCATTGCGTCCCTGATCTGCGTGGACTATTTTCAGCTGATCATGCCCGAGCTGTACCGTATGGTCATCAACGGCATGAACGACGGCTTTGTGATCGAAGACGGGGTTCGCCATGTATTCAACATGGACTTCCTGCTGGAGTACATCTGCTACCCCCTGCTGCTCATTATTCTGGTCATGGTGGTGGGCCGTTTCCTCTGGCGTGTGTGCTTTTTCGGCTCCGCCATCCGGGTGGAGGCCGACCTGCGTGAGCGTATGTTTGACAACGCCCGCAGTCTCTCCCACCAGTATTATCAGGCCAACAAGGTTGGCAACCTGATGAGCCTGTTCACCAACGATCTGGACACGGTGCAGGAGTGCTTCGGCTGGGGCATTATGATGTTCTTCGATGCTTTCTTCATCGCCGTGCTGGCCATCACCAAAATGTGGCGGATGGACCACATCCTGACCCTTCTCTCCCTGATCCCCATGCTGCTGCTCATGGCCGCCGCCACCGTGCTGGGCCGGTACATGATGAAAAAGTGGGATATCCGTCAGGCGGCATTTTCCAAGCTGTCCGATTTCGCTCAGGAAAGCTTCACCGGCATTGCCGTAATCAAGGCCTTTGTAAAGGAAGGCAAGGAACTGTTCGCCTTCAAAAAGCTGAATCTGGAAAACGAAAAGGCCAACATTGAGCACACCCAGGCCTCGGTGCTGTTCCGCATTCTGGTCATGCTCTTTGTGGAAAGCGTGATCTGCGTGATTCTGGGCTACGGCGGCTATCTGGTCTACATGGATCGGTTCAATGCCGGTCAGCTGGTGGAATTTATCGGCTACTTTACCTCGGTCATCTGGCCGGTCATGGCGGTATCCGAGCTGATCGATATGGGTTCCCGGGGCCGTGCCTCCCTGCTGCGCATTGGAGAGCTTCTGGATGGCCAACAGGACGTCACCGACCTTCCCGGCGCCAAGGAACTGACCGACGTGCGCGGCTCCATCGAGTTCCGCGACCTGAACTTCCGTTACCCTGACGGTGAGCACGACGCTCTGGAGCACATTTCCTTCACCATTCACGCCGGTGAAAATGTGGGTCTGTTCGGCCGGACCGGTTCGGGCAAGACCACACTGGTGGACCTGATCCTGCGCACCTATAACGTCCCGGACAACTCCCTGTTTATTGACGGACAGGATGTGAACACG
>JAZOAD010000095.1:0-2181 GCA_045595225.1 Faecousia sp. | reverse complement strand
TGAAGTTCCCCGGCTCCAAGGTCGCCGGCCACGCCAACACCTTCATCTTCCCCTGCATCGAAGCAGGCAACATCGGCTACAAGATCGCACAGCGTCTGGGCGGCTTCGAAGCCTACGGCCCCATCCTGCAGGGCCTGGCTGCTCCCATCAACGACCTGTCCCGCGGCTGCAACGCCGACGAGGTCTACAAGATGGCCATCATCACCGCCGCTCTGGTGTAATCGCACATTAATAAATAGTAACCCCCGCCCCGGGGACCGGGCGGGGGATTTCTATCTCTAAAGGGCTTCTCCCGGGGAGAAGCTGGCAAAAATCTTTGATTTTTGACTGATGTGGACTGCGGGCAGTAATCTCGTGTCTTCTGCTCATGTGTAGGCTTTCTAATAACTTTCAGTGCACGCCGATCCACACCCGCCCCTTGCGGGGCACCCTCTCCCCGGGAGAGGGCTTTGGTGCGGTGCAAAGCTGTTAGACAAATTGGAATTTGTTTAATTCTTTTCGTAATAAACAATATCCATTCGTTCATTGATGTTTTCAATTTTACCTGTTCTTTGGTACCCTAATTTTTCATAAAGATAACAGTTGCCTTCTTCCTGAAGAATGGTGTCAAGCATCCAATGATTACTTCCGTGGATTTTTTCGATTTCCTTAAATGTCTTTTGCGCCAAACCACTATTGCGGAATTTTTTCATAATGAAAATAGGTGCAATTCTTTTTCTATTACCATTTTTTCTGTCAACTACTCTTACAGCTCCCGCTATTTCTTCTTCGTGATAAATGAAGTAGAAAAAAGTAAACTCGTCCAAGAGTTTTGCTTGAATATTTTCTTTCGGCTCATTTCCAGGGCTTGTTTCGTAGTCTTGATATTTTGCTAATAAATCTGCAAATGCCTCTATTTGCAGACTCCATATTTTCTCACAATCACTGACATTTGCTCTAACTAATCTCATAATCATTCCCCGTCAAATTCAAGTTTGTCTAACTATTTATAGCATACTACAATTTGCTGAATCGGACAAGTATATATGCCACAGAATACTTTCGGCAAAATGTTAAAAAATAATTCAAAACTTACCCTCTTGACATTTTTAGCACTCTAGTGTATAGTGTGCTTAGCACTCAGAGGTTTGGAGTGCTAACAAGAAAGGAGGTCATGGATTCATGGAACTGACCGAACGGAAAAAGAAGGTGCTGCGCTCCATCGTGGACCTGTATATTCGGACGGCCGAGCCCGTTGGCTCCAAGGCCATCGCCGAGCTGCCGGACATGAATTATTCCTCCGCCACCATCCGCAACGAAATGGCAGATCTGACTGCCATGGGTTACTTAGAGCAGCCCCACACCAGTGCGGGCCGTGTTCCCTCTGCCGCCGGCTACCGGCTGTATGTGGATGAGCTGATGCTGGATTACCGGCTGAGCATGGACGAAACCGCTTCCATCAACACCGCTCTGGAAGAAAAAATGCAAAAGGTGGATAAGCTGGTGGAAAAGGTTGCCAAGCTGGTCAGCCAGGCAACGGATCTGCCGGCCATCTCCATGGCGTCCCGTCAGACAGCCGCCACGGTCAAGCGCTTCGAGCTGATCCTGGCAGGCCAGGGCAGCGTGATCCTGGTGGTCATGCTCTCCAACGACGAAGTGGTCAACAAGCTGATCAAGCTGCCGCTGAACGCCGACGAGAGCGACCTGAAGATCCTCTCCGCCGTGCTGAATGCCACCATGACGGGCCTTTGCACCGAGGAATTCACCCCGGAGCTGCTGGAACGGATCATGGCATCCGCCGGAATGGCCGCCAGCTTAGTGCCCATCATTATGGAATTCACCGCCGACACCCTGAACCGTCAGACCACCACCAACATGGCTGTGGCCGGTCAGATGCGGCTTTTGGGTCAGCCGGAATACCGGGATGTGGACAAAGCCCAGCGGCTCATGTCCTCCTTGGAGGAGGACGCCCTGGCAAACCTGCCTGCCGTGATGCAGAACCAGCATGGCACCAAGGTGCTGGTCGGCCCGGAGCATGTGGCTCAGGAGCTGAAGGACACCTCAGTGGTCATGACCAAATTTGATATCGGCGACAACATGCAGGCCATGATCGGTGTGGTGGGCCCCACAAGAATGGATTACGCAAAGGTCACGGCAAGACTCAGCTACTTCGCCGAGAGCCTTTCCAAAATGTTTGCCAAG
>JAZOAD010000094.1:0-3474 GCA_045595225.1 Faecousia sp. | reverse complement strand
AAGCCTACAACAAAGAAAATATCCCTCTAGCAAAGACACTGCGGAAAAATATGACCCCTTGGGAACGGAAACTGTGGTATGACTTTTTACGAAACTATCCGGTGCGTTTTCAAAGGCAAAAAGCGATTGGAAACTATATCGCAGACTTTTAATGCGCCAAGGCAAGGTTGATCATTGAACTCGATGGTGGAGGGCATTATACGCCAGAGCAGGCAGAAAAAGATGAACAGCGAACCAATGAACTGAATGCCATGAATCTAACGGTAGTAAGGATTTGTAATTTGGATATTGACCGAAATTTCTATGGTGTATGTGAGTATATTGATCATTGGGCGCAGAATTCTCTCCCTCAGTCAGCTTCGCTGACAGCTCCCTCATCAGAGGGAGCCTTGGATGCTGCTACATCGAAACAATAAGCAAAAATCCTCCCTATAACACAGGGAGGATTAACTGTTTTATGACCACCCGACCAACGCCATGGATTTTTTCTTGCAATGAGTCTTCCGATGTTCGTTGATCGGGCTGCCTGTCCAACAGCCGCAGGGGCGATTCACGAATCGCTCCTGCGAACTATTTTCTCACCGCGGCGACAAACCGCGGTTTACAGCTCCAAATCGTAGACCTTCACCACATCTGCCGGGCCTTCCAGCAGCAGCTTCGTCACCCGGCCGCTTTCGCCGGAAAGGGTCACATACAGGGTGCCGCCGGGATTTTCAACCGCCAAGCTGCCGCCGGGCAGCAGTCCCTTTGTCCAAAGCACCGCAGCCACCGCGCCGGTGCCGGTGCCGCAGGCCAGGGTGAAATCCTCCACGCCCCGCTCAAAAGTGAGAATTCGCACGGTTTTTTCATCGATCCAGGTAAAATAATCCACATTGCTGCCCTTAGGGAACACAGGATCATGGCGCAACGCCTCCATTTGGGGCTTCAAACTTTCCTTATCTGCCCACAGATCGCCGGAATACTGCCGCACCGCATGGGGGCAGCCCACTTCCACATAATCCACATCCCCGGCATAGCCCAGCATAGCTTCTCCGGGGGCAGGCAGCTGCACCCGCACCCGATTTTCGCCCAGGCGCCAGCCATGGGCCAGGCCCGCGTCGGTTTCAAAGGTCATATTTTCGCCGGAAATGCCATGATCATAGGCAAATCGGCAAATACAGCGGCTGCCATTGCCGCAAAGCTCCCCGCGGGAACCGTCGGAATTGTAAAAATGCAGCCGGAAATCCGCCTTCTCCGAAACATCCAGAGCCATAAAGCCATCCGCCCCGGTCAGTTTACTTAACGCTATCGCCAAAGCAGGGTAGTCATACTTGCCGCCCCGGGCGTCCAGCACCATAAAATCATTGCCGGCGCCGCTCATATGCCAAATTTTCATTTCTTTTCCTCCAGAATTTCCCGGATCCGCTTGGCAATATCGCAGTTTGGGGCATGGGGACAGGCGAAAAACTCGCAATCCACATCCCCATCCTCCACCAGCACGATGCGGCTTTTATCCAGGCAACGGCAATAGCCGGTCAAAAACAGCTCCATTATGATTCCTCCACGATGCAGAAGCCACGGGGGCCCAGGGTGAGCCAATCCGGCGCCACCACCTGCAGATTATAGCCCAGCAGCACCCGTCCGGCAGGAATTTCCCAGGCGTCCATGCTGCGGTTGCAGTAGACCCGCAGCTTGCTGCCCTGATAACAGCGGCTGAAGCCCAGATGCCTGTCGCCGGCGGTGAAAAACTGAATATCACCCAGCCGCAGAGCAGGATTGTCCTTCCGCAACTGGCCCAAACGACGGAAATGCTGCAAAAATTCCATATTTTCCCGGCCCCAGGGGTAGGTTCGACGGTTGAAGGGATCCTTATGGCCCTCCATGCCCGCCTCGTCGCCATAGTAAAGGCTGGGGCTGCCCGGCAGAGTATACTGCAGGAAGGTTGCCATCAGCAACCGCTCCCGGGCCACTTCAAACTGATTTCTGGACAGGCGGCGACTTGCCTGCGCCTCCCGGCTGCCCTCAAAATCATCCACCAGCGCCGTCAAAATACGGGGCGTGTCGTGGGTGCCCAGCAGATTCATGTTGCTCAAAAATACCTCCGGCGGATAATTTTCCGCGATGGTCATCACCGTGTTTTTCAGCCCACGGCCATCATCTGCGCCACGGAGGAATTGCAAAATAGCGGTGCGGAAGGGATAATTCATGACGCTGTCCAATTCCGCGTCCACAAAATACTTCCGCCGCCGGTCATAGGCCACCTTGTTGGAAGCATCCTCCCAAACCTCGCCCAGCACCAGGGCGTTTGGATTGATCTGCTTCACCCGGTCATACAGCAGCTTCAAAAATTCGTCCGGCAACTCATCGGCCACATCCAGCCGGAAGCCGTCGCAGCCGGCCTTCAGCCAATGGGCAATGACGGAATCTTCATCGGTAATAATGTATTGGATAAAATCCGGGTGCATTTTATTCACCGTGGGGAGGGTATCGAAATTCCACCAGGATTGGTAGCTACCGGGCCAATTATGGAAGGTAAACCAGTTAAAATATGGCGACTGCTTGCTGTTATAAGCGCCAACACCGGGGAAGGTGCGGTTTTTATTGAAATAAAGACTATTGGAGCCGGTGTGGGAATACACGCCGTCCAAAATCACCCGGATCCCCCGGCTGTGAGCCGCCTCCACCATTTCCCGGAAATCCTCCATGGTGCCCAGCATGGGGTCCGGGGTTTTGTAGTCGCCGGTGTCATAGCGGTGGGAGGAAAAGCTTTTAGAAATGGGATTGAGATACAGCACGGTAACGCCCAGGGCGGCGATATAGTTCATTTTTGCCGTGATGCCCTTAAAATTGCCGCCGTAGAAGTCGTTGTTGTGGACAATTCCGTTGGCATCGGGCCGCCACTGCACCTCCTCATGCCAGGAGTAGTGAACAGAGTAAGGCTCCAGCTTACCGGTCAGATCGCAATGGCCGGATTTATGGAACCGGTCCGGGAAGACCTGGTAAATGGTAGCGCCCTTGGCCCAATCGGGGGTATGAAAATCCTGGGGGATCACGCTGACCTGCCACTGGTCGCCGGCCTCCATATTGGCATCGTCGCCGGCCTTGAACAGACGGAAATCGCCGGTGGGGCAGGCAATGCGGAAATAATAAAAATAGAGTCCAGCCGCATCCAGGGCAAATTTCCCCCGGAAAATATCATAGGCGCCATGCTTTTTGGCATATTCCATATTCACTTCCCGGCCCGGCTGCCCATGGGCGCCCCGCAGGCAGCACACCACCGCCGTTGCCCGCACGGTGGACGGAATATGGATGTGCAAGGTGCATTCCTGACCCGGCGTCAAAGTGCCGAAGGGATTTTTAAACTGCGTCTGCTTGCTGTCAAATAAAATACGCATAGAAAACTCCTATGGTGTAAATTTTCGTTTATCGCTCTGTTGCAAATGCTCAGCAACGATGTCATCCCGACCAAGGCGAAGCCGCGTGGAGGCTGCGCCC
>JAZOAD010000093.1:0-35421 GCA_045595225.1 Faecousia sp. | reverse complement strand
CACCTGTCCCTATCCCAATCCTGAGATCTTTGAGGCTCTGCGCTTGGGTCTGGAGCTGGCACAGAAGTGCGGCGCCGACCTGATGTTGGCCACTGATCCCGACGCTGACCGCGTTGGTATCGCCATGAAGTGTCCCGACGGTTCTTACGAGCTGGTTTCCGGTAACGAAGTAGGCGTTCTGCTGCTGGACTACATCTGCGAAGGCCGCATTGAAAAGGGCACTATGCCCAAGAACGCTGTGGCCGTCAAGTCCCTGGTATCCACTCCTTTGGCCGATGCCGTGGCTGCCAATTATGGCGTAGAGATGCGTAATGTGCTGACCGGCTTCAAGTGGATCGGCGATCAGATCGCCGGTTTGGAAGCGGCCGGCGAAGTGGAGCGCTTCATTTTGGGCTTTGAAGAGTCCTACGGCTACCTGGCCGGTCCCTATGTTCGGGACAAGGACGCCGTTGTGGCATCCATGCTGATCTGCGAAATGGCCGCCTACTACCGCTCCATCGGTTCTTCCCTGAAGGAGCGTATGGAAGCGATCTACGCCAAATACGGTCGCTACCTGAACAAGGTGGACTCCTTCGAGTTCCCCGGTCTTTCCGGCATGGACAAAATGGCAGGTATCATGACCGATCTGCGGAACAATCCCCCTGCGGAAATCGGCGGTTACAAAGTCACCAAGGTGGTCGACTATAAGAAGACCCAGGAGACCGGTCTGCCCAGCGCCAATGTGCTGGTGTACACCCTGGAAGGCGGCGCCACCGTCATCGTCCGTCCCTCCGGCACCGAGCCCAAGATCAAGACCTATTTCACCACTCTGGGCAAGGACCTGGCCGAGGCCGAGGCGCAAAAAGCTGTGCTGGCTGAGGCGCTGAAGCCCATTTTGGCATAATATCACAGGCTGTCGGGCCGCCGTTTGGCGGCCCGCTTTTTGCGTAATTGGCAAATAAAGGTTGTCATTTGAGAGCAAGTGTGCTATAATTGCAGACATAATGGATAGATAGGTGCATTTTTTCACCTTTAGGAGGATTTCTATGAATATCATCATTGCAGGCAGCGGTAAGGTAGGCGTGACACTAACACGGCGGTTGGCCGCTGAGGGCCACAATCTGACACTGATCGATTCCAATCAGCGCATTCTGGAAGAGACCAGTGAACGGTATGATATTATGGGCGTGCAAGGCAACTGTGCTTCCATGCCGGTGCTGCAGCAATCCGGCATCGCGGAAGCGGATCTGCTGATCGCCGCCACCAACGAAGATGAAGTGAATTTGCTGTGCTGCACCACTGCCCATGGTATGAATCCCAATCTGCACACCATCGCCCGGATCCGCAACCCGGAATACACCCAGCAGATCCACGCGCTGCGCAGCGTATTTGCCCTGTCCCTGGCAGTCAATCCGGAGCGTCAGGCCGCGACCGAAATAGAGCGTTTGCTCCGCTTCCCCGGTTTCCTGCGTCGTGACACCTTTGCCAAGGGCCGCACCGCCATCGTGGAGCTGCGTGTGGACGCGGACAGCAAGCTGAACAAGGTGTCACTGATGCAGCTCAACGGCATTGTCAAATGCCGGGTACTGGTGTGCACGGTATTGCGCAGCGGCAGCGCCATCACTCCCAGAGGTGATTTCGTGCTGCAGGAGGGTGATCGGGTATTCGTTACCGCTCCCACCGCCAATCTTTCCATACTGCTGAAAAACCTGGGCATCGTCACCCGCAAGGTACGCAAGGTGCTGCTGTGCGGCGGCGGCCGAGTCAGCCATTATCTGGCAGAGCAACTTTGCCGGGACGGTATTTCCGTTATTCTGGTGGAGCGCAACTATGAGCGTTGTGTCCATCTTGCCGAAACGCTGCCGGAGGCTACCATTGTCCATGGTGATGCCACGGATCAGGCCGTGCTGGAAAGCCAGGGACTTGCCGACTGCGACGCATTGGTCACCGCCACTGGTTTGGACGAACTGAATATGATCATTTCCCTGTTCGGTGTCAGCCGGGGCGTTCCTCAGGTGATCACCAAGCTGGGCCGCGCGGAAAACCGCAGTATCAGTGACTCCCTGGCGTTGGGCAGCGCGATCTGCCCCAGAGAGCTTTGCTGCGATGATATCGTGCGCTATGTCCGTGCGATGGAAAATCATAACGGCAGCGCCATTTCTGTTCACTCCATTGCCGACGGCCAGGCTGAAGCCGTGGAATTCCTGGTGGAAAATGACACGCTGCACTGCGGCGAACCACTGAAAAACATCCGATTGAAGCCCGGCGTTCTTCTTGTGAGCATCGCCCACGGCCATGTGGCGCAGATCCCCAACGGTGACTCCGTGTTCCAGGTGGGTGACAACATCGTGGTAGTGACCAGCGGTCTGGGCAAGCTGCAGCAGCTGAATGATATCTTCGCATAAGGACTGGGAGGAAGCTATGAACTATAGAATGATGGGCCGGTTCATCAGCCAGATCCTGTTTGTAGAGGTCTTGTTTATGCTCCCGGCCGGGTTGATCAGCCTGGGTTATGGAGAATACACCGCCATGTGGAGTTTTTGCGCCGCGATTGGCATTATGCTGGTGGTCAGTTTCCTGCTGCACCTGCTGTGCAAGGGCGCGCCCAGCGCCTTTTACGCCAAAGAGGGTCTGGTATGCGTCGGTCTGAGTTGGATTGTAATGAGTCTTTTTGGATGTTTGCCCTTCTTCTTTTCCAGAGAGATCCCCCATTTCGTGGACGCGTTTTTTGAGATGGTTTCCAGCTTTACCACCACTGGTGCTTCCATCGTAGCGAATGTGGAAGCGCTTTCCCACGGCATCCTCTACTGGCGGTCCTTCGGCCATTGGCTGGGCGGCATGGGCGTGCTGGTATTCCTGCTGGCCTTTACCGGCGATCAGGGCAAGGGCTTTACCATGCATCTTCTGCGGGCAGAGTCCCCCGGCCCCAATGTGGGTAAGCTGGTGCCGAAAATGCGTACCACCGCTTCCATCCTTTATTTGATTTATATTGGTATTACCATTGTGAATATTATCTTTCTGGTGGCAGGAAGAATGTCCCTTTTCGAAGCGGTTTGCACCGCCTTCGGCACAGTGGGCACCGGCGGCTTTGGCATCAAAAACGACTCCATCGCCAGCCACAGCCCCTACATCCAAACCGTGACCACAGTGTTTATGATTCTGTGCGGTGTCAACTTCAGCTGCTTCTATCTGCTGCTTATGCGCCAGGTAAAAAGTGTTTTCAAAGACGAAGAGCTGCGCTTGTATCTGGGCATTATCCTTGTTTCCACCGTTTTGATCGTTTGGGACATCCGGGACCTGTATCCCACATTGGGAGAATCCATCCGCCACTCCGCCTTCCAGGTTGGTTCCATCATGACCACCACCGGTTATTCCACTGTGGATTTTGACCAATGGCCCAGTTTTTCCAAAGCCATCCTCATGTGTCTGATGGTGGTGGGTGCCTGTGCTGGCTCCACCGGCGGCGGTTTTAAAGTGGCCAGACTGCTTTTGCTGCTGAAGGGACTGCGGCGCAATATTCGCCAGATGCTCAATCCCCGGAAGGTGCAGGTGGTGCGCAATAACGGCGCGGCTGTGGACGAAAAGGTTCTGAGCAACGCCAACGCGTATCTGGCGGCCTACTTTTTGATCATTTTCGTGGTTTTCATGATTATCTCCCTGGACGGATTCTCCATCGGCACCAACTTCTCCGCCGTGATTTGTACTTTCAACAATATCGGCCCCGGATTAGAGGCTGTGGGTCCGGCGTGTAATTTCTCCGCTTACAGCCCCTTGAGCAAGCTGGTATTGTCGCTGGGTATGCTTGCCGGCCGACTGGAGATATTCCCGATTCTTGTGTTGTTCTCCCGTTCCACCTGGAAGCGGTAGAATCTACAAAAAAATTTAGGCTTCCCATAACTTTACTCTTGCTTTTTTTCGCAAAAAGAGCGATAATATTTTGTGGTGTGATTTATTCATCACCACAATACCTGTTATATTCCTTCCAGCTTTCCGGCAACCGCCGGGGATTTGGAGAAAGAAGGTCATATTATGAGAAATGTTGGCACTACTTCCCGTGGTATTCGGGCCCCCATCATCCGTGAAGGCGACGATCTTGCAAAGATCGTTGTGGACAGCGTTTTGGCCGCTGCCGAATCCGAAGGATTTTCCCTCCGTGACCGTGATGTCGTGGCAATGACCGAGTCCATCGTGGCCCGCGCGCAGGGCAACTATGCTTCCGTAGACGCAATCGCCACCGATGTACGCAACAAGCTTGGCGGTGAAACTGTGGGCGTTATTTTCCCCATCCTCAGCCGCAATCGCTTTGCCATCTGCCTGCGCGGCATCGCCAAGGGCTGCAAGAAAGTGGTTTTGATGCTCAGCTATCCCTCTGACGAGGTGGGTAACGAGCTGGTTAGTCTGGACAATCTGGACGCTGCCGGTATCAATCCCTTCTCTGACGTACTGAGTCTGGAGCGTTACCGCCAGCTGTTTGGCGCGAACCCCCATCCTTTCACCGGCGTGGACTATGTACAGTATTACGGCGATGTGATCCGGGAAATGGGCTCTGAGGTGGAGATTATCTTCGCCAACGACTGCCGCGCTATTTTGAATTACACCAAAAATGTGCTGCACTGCGACATTCACTCCCGCGCCCGCACCAAGCGTCTGCTGCTCGCTGCCGGCGCTGAGCGTGTCTGCGGTATGGACGATATTCTCAACACTTCCATCGACGGCAACGGCTACAACGAGCGTTACGGCCTGCTGGGCTCCAACAAGTCCACTGAAGACAAGATCAAGCTGTTCCCCAGAGAATGCACAGATCTGGTGATGGATGTTCAGAAAAAGTTGCTGGAGAAAACCGGCTGCCACTGCGAAGTTATGGTCTATGGCGACGGCGCTTTCAAGGATCCCGTCGGCAAGATCTGGGAGCTGGCTGACCCGGTGGTTTCCCCTGCCTATACTCCCGGTCTGGAAGGCACCCCTAACGAGCTGAAGCTGAAGTACCTGGCCGACAACGACTATGCCGGTCTGTCCGGCGCGGAGCTGAAGGCCGCCATTGAAAATGCCATCCGCGAGAAGGACGGCAATCTGGTAGGCAGCATGGCCTCTCAGGGCACCACTCCCAGAAGACTGACCGACCTGATCGGCAGTTTGTGCGATCTGACCTCCGGCTCCGGTGACAAGGGCACGCCCATTATTCTGGTGCAGGGTTATTTTGACAACTATACCAATTAAGACCTTATAGTGCCATCCAAATTGAATAAATTTGGATGGCACTTTTTGGTAATTTTCACTTGACAACCCATGTTGGTTGTGCTATAATCCCCTGCGGCCTTCCGGGAACCCCCGGTTTCGGCCTTTCTTTATGTCAAAAAGGAGAGAAATACTATGGAACTGCGGAACGTAAATTTCGTAAATATCGCGCCCAACTCCGACCTCGGTATTTCCATTTCTTCTTTGGTAAATTCCGTTGGTATTACTGACCCCAATTTTTCTGAATATGCTGTTTTTCCCGGCTTTTGTGATGTGCATGTGCATTTCCGTGAGCCGGGTTTTTCTTATAAAGAGACCATTGCATCCGGCAGCTATGCCTCTGCGCGGGGCGGTTACACAGCGGTCTGCACCATGCCGAATCTAAATCCCGTGCCCGATTCTGTGGAAAATTTGGCCCGGCAGCGAAAACTGATCGAAGACGGCGCCTGCATTCATGTCTACCCCTACGGCGCCATTACCGTGGGTGAACAGGGCCAGCATCTGGCGGATCTTACAGGCATGGCCCCCAATGTTTGCGGCTTCTCCGATGACGGTCGGGGCGTACAAAACGACGAAATGATGCGCAAAGCCATGCTGGAAGCCAAAAGATTGGGCAAAATGATCGTAGCCCACTGCGAAGTCAACGAACTTCTCCGCGGCGGCTACATTCATGACGGCGAATATGCAGCTTCCCATGGTCACAGGGGCATCTGCTCCGAAAGTGAATGGGCGCAGATCGCCCGCGATTTGAAGCTGGTGGAAGAGATCGGCTGTAAATACCATGTGTGCCACATTTCCACCAAAGAAAGCGTGGAGATCATTCGCCAAGCCAAGGCCAGAGGCGTGGATGTGACCTGCGAAACCGGCCCCCATTACCTGGTAATGGACGACAGTTGGCTTCAGGAAGACGGTCGCTTCAAAATGAATCCGCCTTTGCGGTCCAAGGAAGACCGGGAGGCGCTGGTTAAGGGTATCCAGGATGGCACCATCGACATGATCGCCACCGATCACGCGCCCCATTCCGCCGAGGAAAAGGCCAAGGGATTGGAAAAGAGCGCCTTTGGCGTGGTGGGTATCGAAACCGCCTTCCCCATCTGCTACACCTACCTGGTCAAGACCGGCATCATTACCATGGACAGATTGATGGAGCTGCTTGTTTGGAATCCCAGAAACCGGTTCGGCCTGCCCCTGGGCAACGATTTCAGCCTCTGGGCGCTGGACGCGGAATATGAAATCGACCCGGCAGACTTCGTTTCCATGGGCAAGGCCACGCCCTTCCAGGGCTGGAAGGTGCAGGGCAAATGTCTGCTGACCGTCTGTGACGGAAAAATCGTTTATCAGTACAGTAAATAACATTCTTCGGAGGTAACTATATATGGCAAAGAGAACTGACATCAAAAAAATTCTGATCATCGGCTCCGGCCCCATTGTCATTGGCCAGGCAGCCGAGTTCGACTACGCAGGCACCCAGGCTTGCCTGGCGCTGAAGGAAGAGGGCTACGAGGTTGTGCTGTGCAACTCCAACCCCGCCACCATCATGACCGACACTGTCATTGCCGATAAGGTCTACATGGAGCCCCTGACTCTGGAATATATTGCCAAGATCATCCGCTATGAGCGTCCGGATGCCATTGTTCCCGGCATTGGCGGTCAGACCGGTCTGAACCTGGCTATGCAGCTGGAAAAGAAGGGCATTTTGAAGGAATGCCGCGTGAAGCTGCTGGGTACCTCGTCTGCTTCCATTGAGAGAGCCGAGGACCGGGAGTTGTTCAAGGAAATGTGCCAATCCATCGGTGAGCCTGTGATCCCCTCCGAGATCACCTACTCCATCGACGAAGCCAAGGAAGCCGCCAAGCGGATCGGTTACCCCGTTGTTCTGCGCCCCGCTTTCACTCTGGGCGGCACCGGCGGCGGCTTTGCTTACAGCGAGGAAGAACTGGTGGAAGTGGGTCTGAACGCCTTTAAGCTGTCCCCTGTCCACCAGGTTCTGATCGAAAAGTCTGTCAAGGGCTACAAGGAAATCGAATTTGAGGTCATGCGGGACTCCAATG
Source organism: Faecousia sp. (assembly GCA_045595225.1). GTDB lineage: Bacteria > Bacillota > Clostridia > Oscillospirales > Oscillospiraceae > Faecousia. The sequence continues at coordinate 28,156 of JAZOAD010000093.1, read as the reverse complement.
ACCATGCCATTACCATCTGCGGCATGGAAAATATTGACCCCGTTGGTGTCCACACCGGCGACTCCCTGGTGGTGGCTCCCATTATGACCCTTTCTAAGGAAGATGAGCAGGTGCTCAAGGAATCCGCTCTGAAGATCATCCGCGAGCTGAAGATCGAAGGCGGCTGCAATGTGCAGTATGCCAAGCACCCCACTACCTCCGAATACTACCTCATCGAGGTCAACCCCCGCGTTTCCCGCTCCTCCGCCCTGGCTTCCAAGGCTTCCGGCTACCCCATTGCCCGGGTCACCGCCAAGATCGCCGTGGGCATGGCGCTGGAGGATAGTAAGATCGCCAACACCAACGCCGCTTTCGAGCCCCGGCTGGACTATGTGATCGCCAAGCTGCCCCGCTTCCCCTTCGATAAATTTGCCTCCGCCACCAACCTGCTGGGCACCCAGATGAAGGCCACCGGCGAAGTGATGGGCATCGGCTCCAATCTGGAAGAAGCGCTGCTAAAGGGCGCCCGCTGCCTGGAGATCGGCTGCTGCCACTTCCACCTGCCCAAGTTTGACGGCAAGACCACCGAGGAACTGCTGAATTATATCAAGGATTTCCGTGACGACAACATCTTCGCCATTGCTGAGCTGATGCGCCGGGGCGAAACCGTGGAAAAAATCCACGAGATCACCCAGATCACCGCCTACTTCCTGGAAGCCGTGGAGCGGATCGTGGCAATGGAAAAGAAGCTGTACGCCAATGTGGGCAATCTGGAGATCATGCTGGAAGCCAAGAAGATGGGCTTCGGCGACAAGTTTATCGCCAAGCTGTGGGGCATGAAAGAAATTGAGGTTTTCAACCTGCGCAAGGCAAACGGTATGTTCCCTGTGTACCGCATGGTGGACACCTGCCACACAAACGCTTATATCCCCTATTTCTACTCCTCCTACCACGGCGAAAACACTTCTATTCTGACGGACAAGAAGAAGATCGTTGTACTGGGCGCAGGCCCCATCCGCATTGGCCAGGGCGTGGAATTCGACTACTCCACCGTTCATGCGGTTATGACCATCAGGAACGCCGGTTACGAGGCCATTATTATCAACAATAACCCCGAAACCGTTTCCACCGACTACACCACCGCCGACAAGCTGTACTTTGTGCCGTTGCCCCCCGAAGATGTGATGAATATCATCGAGTTCGAAAAGCCCGATGGCGTCATCGCCTCCCTGGGCGGCCAGACCGCTATCAATTTGGCGCAGCCTCTGACCGATCGCGGTGTAAAGATCATCGGCACCGATTGCGCCGCCATCGACAAGGCGGAAGACCGTAACGCTTTCGAAAATCTGCTCAACGAGTTGAATATCCCCCGGGCCAAGGGCCGCGCCGTAACCAAGATCGAGGACGGCATTGCCGCCGCCAAGGAGATCAGCTATCCTGTGCTGGTGCGTCCCAGCTTCGTGCTGGGCGGCCGCGCCATGCAGATCGTCGCCAACGAGAACCAGCTGCGCAATTATCTGCGCACCGCCGTTGAGATTGACGAGGACAAGCCTGTGCTGGTCGACAAGTATATCGAAGGCCGTGAAGTGGAGATCGACGCCATCTGCGACGGCAGAGATGTATTCGTCCCCGGCATCATGGAGCTGGTGGAACGCACCGGTGTTCACTCCGGTGACTCCATTTCCGTGTATCCTCCCTTCTCCATTTCCAACAAGGTCAAGGGCATCATCCTGCAGTACGCCAAGAAGCTGGGCCTGGGCATCGGCATCGTGGGCCTGTTTAACATCCAGTTCATCGTGGACAAGGATGACAATGTGTTCATCATCGAGGTCAATCCCCGCTCTTCCCGTACCGTTCCCTTCCTGTCTAAGGCCACCGGCTACTCCCTGGCAGATATCGCAACCGAGGTCATCCTGGGCAAGAGTTTGAAGGAACAGGGTATTTTTGACATCTATCCCGAGGAGAAGGACCGCTTCTATGTGAAAGCGCCTGTGTTCTCCTTCAATAAGCTGCGTGGCCTGGATGCTTACCTCAGCCCCGAAATGAAGTCCACCGGCGAAGCCATCGGCTATGACCGCACCATGACCCGCGCCCTTTATAAGGCGCTGCAGGCTTCCGGTATGCACCTGCAGAACTACGGCACGGTGCTGGCCACCATCGCTGACCGCGACAAGGAGGAAGCGCTGCCTCTGATTCGCCGGTTCTATCAGCTGGGCTTCAACATCGAAGCCACCCGTGGCACCGCCCGCTTCCTGAAGGAAAACGGCATCCGCACCCATGCACTGGATAAGATCAGCAGAGGCAGCGAGGAGATCCCCAACTCCATTCGCCAGGGTCACATCGCCTATATCATCAACACCCGTGACCCCGCCGACAGCGAGCAGGACGGCACCCAGATCCGCCAACTGGCAACCGAGAACAATGTGTCTCTGTTCACCTCCCTGGATACCGTAAGCGCTTTGCTGGATGTGCTGGAGGAAACCACGCTGACCATTTCCACCATCGACGCTTAAAAAGGCTTCTCCTTGAGGAGAAGCTGTCACCGAAGGTGACTGATGTGGTGTAGGATGCGCAGCATCCGTTATCTGCTAAAACGCCCCTTCGGGGCTACACCTCATCCGTCAGCCCTTACGGGCTGCCACCTTCCCCTCAATGGGAAGGCTTTGGGCCGCACCGCCCACGAAATTCACAGAATTTCGTGTCATTCCGAGGCCCATAGGGCCGCACCCCAGGGTGGCCTCTCTTGCCCCCTCGGGGCAATTCACCTCCTGGGAATCTCCCGGTATCATGCCTGATGCCCTACATCATTTCGACAGATTGTACCAGGAGATTGCCACGTCGGCCTTTGGCCTCCTCGCAATGACAAAAACGGGCGATTTGTGAATCGCCCCTATGTATAAAATTCCCCCAGAAATACAAAGGAGGAACTATGAAACAAAGCATTTTTACCATCGTCAGTAACACGCCGCTGACCGATGTTGTTTACAAGATGGTTTTGGAGGGCGACACCTCCGCCATCACAAATTGCGGTCAGTTTGTGGATTTGCGGCTGCCGGAAAAATATCTGCGCCGTCCCATTTCTGTCTGCGATTATAACGAAACTACCCTGACCCTCATTTACAAGGTGGTGGGCAGCGGCACCGAAATCATGGCCGGTTTGCCGGTTGGAACCAAGCTGGATGTTCTGACCGGTCTTGGCAACGGCTATGACATTTCCCTTTCCGGTGACCGCCCGGTGCTGGTAGGCGGCGGCGTGGGTGTGCCCCCCATGTATAATCTGTGCAAAAAGCTGATCGCGGAAGGCAAGCGCCCCCAGGTGGTACTGGGCTTCAACACCGGCGCGGAAATTTTCCTGGCGGAAGAATTCAGGGCGCTGGGCGCAGAGGTTCATATCGCCACCGCTGACGGAAGCCGCGGCACCAAGGGCTTTGTCACCGATGTGATCAAGAATTTGGAATACACCTATTTCTACTCCTGCGGCCCCATGCCTATGTTCAAGGCTATGGAAACCGTCATGACCACTTCCGGTCAGTACTCCTTCGAGGAGCGCATGGGCTGCGGCTTTGGCGCCTGCATGGGCTGCACCATTCAAACCAAGTCCGGCTACAAGAGAGTCTGCAAGGATGGCCCCGTATTTTTCCGTGAGGAGGTGTTCGGATGAGCACGAAAGTGAATCTGTGCGGCATTGAAATGGATAATCCCGTAATCCCTGCCTCCGGCACCTTTGGCTTTGGCAAGGAGTTTGCCGAGCTGTATGACATCAACATTCTTGGCACATTTTCCTTTAAGGGCACTACCCTGGAGCCCCGCTTTGGCAATCCTACTCCCCGTATCGCCGAGTTTGATGGCGGTATGTTGAATGCTGTGGGTCTGCAGAATCCCGGCGTGGATCATGTCATCGCCCATGAGCTGACGGAAATGAAGGAATTCTTCCATAAGCCTGTGATGGCAAATGTCAGCGGTTTCTCCATTGAGCAGTATGTAAAAACCTGTGAAAAACTGGACAAGGAAGACCAGGTCGGCTGGCTGGAGGTCAATATTTCCTGCCCCAATGTCCACGGTGGCGGCATGAGCTTCGGCACTGACCCGGCCATGGCCAAGGAAGTGACCCAGGCAGTCAAAGCCGTCACCACCAAGCCCGTCATTGTCAAGCTCAGCCCCAATGTCACCGACATTTGCGCCATCGCCCGGGCCTGCGAGGAAGGCGGCGCCGACGCGGTCAGCCTCATCAATACTGTGCTGGGTATGCGCATCGACCTGAACCGCAAGAAGCCCATCATCGCCAACAAGACCGGCGGCATGAGCGGACCCGCGCTGCTGCCTTTGGCTGTTCGTATGGTGTATCAGGTGTATGAGGCAGTGAATATCCCCATTGTGGGCATGGGCGGCGTCAGCAAGGCAGAAGATGTGATCGAGCTGATGCTGGCCGGCGCTACCGCTGTGGAAGTGGGCGCTGCCAACCTGGTAGATCCCTATGCCTGCAAGAAAATCATTGAAGATCTGCCCACAGTTATGAAAAAGCACAAAATTGAAAATTTGAAAGATATTATTGGAGGTGCCCACTAATGGGAAAAGACGTAATCGTAGCATGTGACTTTGCTTCCGCTGAAGCAACCTTTGCATTCCTGGACAAGTTTGCCGGATGCAGCCGCAAGCCCTTTGTGAAGATCGGCATGGAGCTGTACTACGCCGAAGGCCCCGCCATCGTGCGCGAGATCAAGGCCCGTGGCCACAAGATCTTCCTGGATCTGAAGCTGCATGACATCCCCAACACCGTCAAGAAGGCCATGGCCGTGCTGAGCAACCTGGATGTGGACATCACCAATCTCCACGCCGCCGGCACCAAGAACATGATGAAGGCCGCCCTGGAAGGTCTGACCCGTCCCGACGGCACCCGTCCCCTGCTGATCGCCGTGACCCAGCTGACCTCCACCGATCAGGAGAGCATGGAAAACGATCTGATGATCCACGCCCCCATTGACAAAGTGGTGATGCATTACGCCGCTTGCGCCGCCGAATCCGGCCTGGATGGCATTGTCTGCTCTCCCCTGGAAGCCGGTAAGGTTCATGACCGCTGCGGCAAGAATTTCCTGACCATCACCCCCGGTGTCCGCTTCGCTGACGGCGATGTGGGCGATCAGAAGCGCGTTATGACCCCTGCCGCCGCCAAGGAGATCGGTTCTGACTACATTGTGGTGGGCCGTCCTATCACCGCCGCCGCTGACCCCGTGGCCGCTTATGAGCGCTGCGTGGCTGAATTCTGTGACTAAAGCTATTTCATAAATAGAAAGGAATCGCAGTATGACATTTACTCCTGATGAAATTATGCAGCTGCTCCAAAGCATGATCTGGTTGCTGGCCGGCGTTGGTATTTTTATCGTCGGCATGAACTTTATGAGCGAAGCGCTGGAAAAGAGCGCCGGCTCCGGTATGCAGCGGCTGCTGGGTAAAATTGTCAGCAACTGTTTCTCCGGTGTGGGTGTTGGCGCCGGTGTAACCGCCATCATCCAAAGCTCCTCCGCCACTTCCGTTATGGTCATCGGTCTTGTAAATGCCGGTGTCATGACCCTTGTGCAGGCAACTTCCGTGATCATGGGCGCCAACATCGGCACCACCATCACCGGCGTTCTGGTAGCCTTGAAGAATGACTATTTCAACATGGTCATGTATTTCCTGGCTTTTGCCGGTGTGATGATGGGCTTTATGAAAAAAGAAAAGGTCAAGCTGGCGGGTCTGCTGTGCAGCGGCCTTGGTTTGATCTTTGTTGGTCTTGAACTCATGAGCAGCGACCAGGCTTTTGGAAATTCTCTGGTCAAAGAGCTGTTCACCAACATCTTCACCGTCATCGACTTCCCCCTGCTGCTGATTTTGGTGGGCGTGATCTTCACTGCCCTGATCCAAAGTTCCTCGGCTGCCACCGGTGTTGTCATCACCATGGTGGGCACCGGCGTTATGGAGCTGGATCTAGCGCTGTTTATCGTGCTGGGCGCCAATATCGGCACCTGCGTCACCGCGCTGCTGGCCTGCGCCGGCGCCAACGCCAACTCCAAGCGGGTTGCGTTGATCCATTTCACTTTCAATGTCATCGGCACCGTTTTGTTCACCGCGATTATTTGGATCCTCCGTCAGCCGGTGGTCAATCTATTGTCCTCCATTTTCCCCGGCAACGATCCCATGTCGCTGCAAATGCGCGTTTCCATTTTCCACGTGATCTTCAATGTTTCCACCACCTTGTTGCTGCTGCCCTTTGTCAAGCAGCTGGTGGCTTTCTCCAGAGCCGTAATTCTGGAAAAAGAGGAAACCAAAAAGGAGCATGCGCTGCGTTTTGTGGACGACCATATGCTGGCCATGCCTTCCGTTGCCATGGCGCAGGTGAAGAAGGAAATGGACTATATGCTGTCTTTGGCGGAAGAAAACACCCGGCTTTCCTTTGAAGCCATGCAGACCGGTTCCGTCGACCATAGTAAGACCATCACCGAAAACGAAGATATCATCGACTTTACCAACGGCGCACTGACAAACTTCCTGATCAAGCTGTCCGCACAAATCGGCGCCAATGACGAGGCTACCATTGGCGCTTACTTCCATGTGCTCAATGACCTGGAGCGCATCGGTGACCATGCTGTGAATTTCTTCGACATTTCTGCCGAAATGAAGCAGAAGGAGTTGGTCTATTCCGATGACGCAAAGCAGGAACTGCAGACCATGTGCAATGCTGTGCTTTCCATGTTCCAAGTGGCAAAAACCGCTTTTGTGCAGAATGATTTCACCTGTCTGCCGGAGCTGAGCAACTGGGAAGAGCAGGTTGACGAAATGAAAAAGTCCCTCACCGACAAGCATTACAACCGTTTGTCCGAAGGCAGCTGCAGTGTGACCCACAGCCCCTATTACACCTCCACCGTTATGGGTCTGGAGCGAGTGGCTGACCACCTTGTGAATGTGGGCTACTCGATCCAGAACCCCACTGGCTCTCAGAAGGAGCATCTGTAAACACAAAATATCGTAAAGGAGAAATACAATGGAAGCCTACAAGAGAGAGTTTATTGAATTCCTGCAGAGCGCGGGTGTTTTGAAGTTCGGCGATTTCACCGCCAAGTCCGGCCGGAAGATCCCCTACTTCGTCAACGCCGGCATGATCAAGACCGGTGACCAGATCACCAAGATGGGCGAATTCTACGCCAAGGCCTATATGGACAAGCTGGGCAAGAAGGAAACTGTCCTCTACGGCCCCGCCTACAAGGGCATTTCCCTGTCCATCTCCGCCGCTGTGGCGCTGAGCAAGAACGGCTTGAACCTGCCCTTCTTCTTTAACCGCAAGGAAGTGAAGGATCACGGTGAAGGCGGCACCTTCGTGGGCTATGTACCCCAGGCAGGTGAAGAGATCGTCATTATTGAAGATGTTATCACCGCCGGCACTGCCATCCGCGAGAGCATGGAAATCCTGAGCCACCTGGAAGGCACCAAGGTCATCGCCACCTTCATCATGGTAGACCGCAAAGAGAAGGGCCAGGGCGAAAAGGGCGCCATGCAGGAGATCGAGGAGCAGTTTGGCTTCCCCGTCTACTCCGTTGTGGATGTCTATGACATCATCGAGTACCTGGAAGAAGATCCTGCCAACGAGGAAAATGTGACCCGGATCAAGAATTATCTGGCTGTAAATGGAGCGAAGTAATATGAGAAGTCTGATTTCCATTTTGGACTTTTCCGTGGAGGAATTGGCCGGACTGATCGCCACCGCGGAGGATATTGCTGAGCATCCGGAGAAATACTGGGATGCCTGCGCTCACAAGAAGCTGGCAACCTTGTTCTTTGAGCCCTCCACCCGCACCCGTCTCAGCTTTGAGGCGGCCATGCTGGAGCTGGGCGGCAGTGTGCTTGGCTTCAGCGAAGCCGGTTCTTCCTCCGCCGCCAAGGGCGAGAGTGTGGCTGACACCGCAAAAACTGTCAGTAATTACGCCGACATTATCGCCATGCGCCATCCGAAGGAAGGCGCGCCTTATGTGGCATCCCGCGGCGCTACCATTCCTGTGATCAACGCCGGCGACGGCGGCCATCAGCATCCAACCCAGACTCTGGCTGACCTGCTGACCATCCATCAGGAAATGGGCCGTTTAAGCAATCTGACCATTGGTCTGTGCGGCGATTTGAAGTATGGACGCACCGTTCACTCTCTTATCGAGGCTATGAGCCGCTATACGGGCATCCGATTTGTGCTGATCTCTCCCAAGGAGCTGATGCTGCCGGATTATGTCCGCATCGGCGTGCTGGATAAGCATGGCATTCCCTACTGCGAGGTCACTTCCCTGGAAGATGCCATTCCGGAGCTGGATATTCTTTACATGACCCGAATTCAGCGGGAGCGGTTTGATGACCCTGCCGAGTACGAACGGCTGAAAGACAGCTATGTGCTGACAGCGGAGAAAATGGAACGCGCCAAGGAAACCATGGCTGTGCTGCATCCCCTGCCCCGGGTCAATGAGATCTCCGTTAAGGTGGACGACGACCCCCGCGCCGCCTATTTCCGCCAGACACTCAACGGCAAGTACATGCGCATGGCGCTGATTTTAAAGCTGCTGGAAGAGGCCAGGCAGGATCCCATCCGGGAAGCTGTAGATACCGACGGCTGGGTATATGACAAGATTTGTCGCAATCCTAAGTGCATCTGCCAGACCGAGCAGGAGCTGCCTATGGCTGCCAAGCTGACCGAAGGCGATTGGCGCTGCGTCTATTGCGAGCAAAAGGTATAATCATAACAGGGCGTGCCGCGGCACGCCCTGTTTCCATAGGAAAACCCACCCGGTCGGACGATCGGGTGGGTAAGCTATTATGCATTGTATTTGGGTTCGCAGGTCAGGTTCACACCCAGCCGGTTGAAGGTGCTCTCGTCCACGCTGGAAAGGATCACCGTGGAATGGACATCGCAGCCCCGGAGGTTGCTCAGTTGCTGCATGGCCAATTCTGCCAGCGGATTGGTGGCGGCGCAGATGGACAAGGCGATCAGCGTTTCGTCGGTATGCAATCTTGGATTGCGATTGCCCAAATGATCCACCTTCAAATGCTGAATAGGATCCAGAACCACCGGCGCGATCAGATGGATCTCGTCCGGCAGGCCGGCCAGCTTTTTCAGCGCGTTCATCAGCAGCGCGGAGCAGGCGCCCAGCAGATCGGAGGTCCGGCCGGTGACAATGGTGCCATCCGGCAGCTCCATGGCGGCAGCAGGCATGCCGGTATCCGCGGCGCGGTCCAACGCCGGCTGCACAACACGGCGAATATCGGGCTGCACGCCCACTTTTCGCATCAGCAGATCCAGCTTGCGAACTGACTCTTCGCCGCCCTTGCCCTGTTTCTGTTCGCACAGCGCCGCGTAATAGCGACGGACGATCTCCTGGCAGGAGGCTTCCCTGGCGGCGTCATTGTCAATAATGCAATTACCCAGCATGTTGACGCCCATATCCGTGGGCGATTTATAGGGGCACTGACCCAGCATCTTCTCAAACATGGCCACCAGCACCGGGAACGCTTCCACATCCCGGTTGTAATTGACGGTGGTAACGCCATAGGCTTCCAGATGGAAGGGGTCGATCAGGTTTACATCAGAAAGGTCGGCAGTAGCGGCCTCGTAGGCCAGGTTCACCGGGTGATTCAAGGAAAGATTCCACACAGGGAAGGTTTCAAACTTGGCGTAGCCAGCCCGAACACCCCGCTTATGCTCGTGGTAGATCTGACTCAAGCAGGTAGCCAGCTTTCCGCTGCCGGGACCCGGCGCGGTGACAACCACCAATTCCCGCTCTGTTTCGATATAATCATTCCTGCCAAAACCGGCATCGGACACCACATGGGCAGTATCGGAAGGATAGCCAACAATATCATAATGATGGTAGACCTTGACACCCATACCCTCCAGGCGCATTTGGAACGCCTTTGCCAGAGTCTGATTGTGGAAGCGAGTAAGCACCACGGAGCTGACATACAGGCCAAAATCCCGGAAAATATTGATCAGGCGGATCACATCCCGGTCATAGGTAATGCCAAGATCGCCGCGGATCTTATTCTTCTCGATATCATCCGCGTTGATGGCAATGATGATCTCCACCTGGTCTTTCATCTGCAACAGCATCCGCAGTTTACTATCCGGCTGGAAGCCGGGCAGTACCCGGGAGGCATGATAATCATCATAAAGTTTTCCGCCAAACTCCAAATACAGCTTTCCGCCAAACTGGGCGATCCGCTGACGAATGTGGGCAGATTGGGTCTGGAGGTATTGCTCGTTATCAAAAGCTATTTTGATCATACGCACGCCTCTTTTCAAAAAAACTACCTTTTCATTTTACACCATCCCCCGTAAGAATGCAAGGCAAATTCCTACCAAAAAACAAAAAGTTCCTTAAAAAATGATGGAATAGAATACCCTTGCAATCCTTGGAAGTATATGGTAAAATGACAGATATCCTTATAGGAGGGATTTTTATGGAATTTAGTGTAAATCATCCAATTTTGTTTGTACTGTCAGGCCTTGTTGTGGCCGTGGTACTGGCGCAGTCTGTGTATTTTCTGGTGAAAGCCCTGCGTCGCGCCAAGGCCATTGGCATGGACCAGGCCAAACTCCGCAAAACCATGAAAACTGCCGCCATTTTCACCATTGCCCCGGCAGTTGCCATCGTCATCAGCGTCATTGCCCTGAGCAAAAAGCTGGGTCTGCCCCTTCCCTGGATCCGGCTTTCCGTGGTTGGCTCCATGAGCTATGAAACTGTGGCAGCCAGCAACGCGCTGGAAGCATTAGGCCAATCCCTGGGTTCTACCAGCGCATTGACTGCCCAGCAATTTGTCAATGTCATGTTGGTTATGACCATTTCCATTATGGCCGGTGTGTTTCTGGTGCCGCTGATCGGCAAGAAGCTGCAAAGCGGCATGGCAAAAATGGGCAACAAGGACGGCAAATGGGCAGAGATCTTCCAGAACTCCCTGTTTATCGGCATGATCTCCGCATTTTTGGGTTTTGTTTTCTGCGAAGTGTATATGCTTTGGACGCCTTCCGCCCGCTTTGTCACAAAACCCGTGATAGAAAACGGCATAGAAGTGGAAAAGGATGTGGCTGTCGCGTCTACTTACGGTCTGATCCCCGTGTGCGTTATGATCGTATCCGCATTGGTGATGGTGGCCTGCGGATTGCTAATGAAACGGCCGAAGCTGAAGTGGCTGGGCGAGTACGCGCTGCCTATTTCTTTGGTGGTTGGTATGGCTGCCGCTATCCCTCTGACCCTGTGGCTGGCTTAAGGAGGTGCCAAATATGAAGAAGAATATGAGCTATATCGATTCCGTTCATCGTGACGGTCGCATTTGGAATATCTGCGTGGGCCTGCTGCTGATGTCGCTTCCCTTCATCGTGGCTCTGATTTTCAATACAAAGCCGGATTGGGCCGCCCTGGGTGTGGGTCTGGTGGCCACCGCCCCCATGTACTGGACCGTAGGCGCCATCGAAACTGTAACCTTTGTGCCTATGCTGGGCGCAGGCGGCAGCTACCTGAGCTTCGTCACCGGTAATATTTCCAATTTGAAGCTGCCCTGCGCGCTGAACGCCCTGGAGCAGAACGGCGTCAGCGCCAATTCCGAGGAAGGTGAGATCATTTCCACCGTAGCCATTGCCACCTCCTCCATCGTCACAACCATCATCATCGTCATTGGCGTGATCTGCATTGTGCCGCTGACACCCATTTTGAGCGCTCCCATTCTGGAGCCGGCGTTTGCCCAGATCCTGCCTGCCCTGTTCGGCGGCCTGGGCGTGGCCTTTGTCAGCAAAAACTGGAAGATTGCCGTGGCGCCCATTCTTCTGATGCTGGCCCTGTTCATTTTCATCCCCGCGCTGAACTCCGGTACTGTCGGTATTATGGTGCCCGTTTCTGCCCTGTTTACCATTGGCATGGCCCGTCTGATGTACAAGAAGGGAGTCATTTAAATGTTCGGATATGTCATTTTAGGGCTGGTTGTTGTACTTTTGGGTGTTATTCTCATTCGCACCGCCCTGTTTGTACCCAAGAATCGTCCGCAAGCCCAGCCGGAGCCCATTGATTTTGACCGTGATGCCGCCGTACATACCCTTGCGGAACTGGTGAAATGCAAAACCGTTTCCTACCACGATCACAGTTTGGAAGATGACGCTGAATTTGAGAAGCTGATCGCCATGCTGCCCAATCTTTATCCCAGAGTTTTTGATATTTGCTCTTTCCAGCGGCTGCCTGACCGAGCGCTTTTGCTGCGCTGGCCCGGAAAGAGCGACGCCGCCCCCACCGTATTGATGGCCCACTATGATGTGGTGCCGGTTATGGAAGAATACTGGGAAAAGCCGCCCTTCGCCGCGGTTATTGAGAACGGTGTGCTTTGGGGTCGCGGAAGCCTGGATACCAAGGTAACCATGAACGGCGCGCTCAGCGGCGCCAATCATCTGATCGCCAAGGGCTTTGCGCCTGAAAATGATATTTACTTTGCTTTCTCCGGCGGCGAGGAAATCAATGGCATGGGCGCGGTCAACATCGTCAATTATTTTGTCGAGCACGGCATTCAGCCTGCCATGGTGGTGGACGAAGGCGGCGCTGTTGTGGAAAATGTATTCCCAGGCGTAAAGATCCCCTGTGGTTTGATCGGCATTGCCGAAAAAGGCATGATCAACGCCCAGTACAAGGTTTCTTCCAACGGCGGCCATGCTTCTTCGCCCAAGCCCCATACGCCTGTGGGCATTCTGGCCGACGCCTGCAAGAAAGTGGAGGATCATCCCTTCCGCAGCCATGTCCAGGGACCTGCCGCGCTGATGTTTGACACCCTCGGCCGCCACTCCAATTTCCTGTATCGCATGATCTTTGCCAACATGTGGTGCTTTGGCTGGGTCTTGGATCTGATGGGCAAGAAGTCCGGCGGTGAAATGAACGCTTTGATGCGCACCACCGTGGCATTTACCCAAATGAAAGGCAGTGACGCCCCCAATGTGATCCCTCCGGAGGCTACCATGGTATCGAATATGCGCCTAAATCCCCATGACAGCGTACAATCCGCGCTGAATTACCTTCGGCAAGTGATCAATTCCGACCAAGTGGAGATCACCGCCCTGGAAGCGCAGGAACCCAGCCCCATTTCCGAAGTGGATTGCCCTGCCTGGGACAAGGTTTCTGCCGCTGTAGCGGAAACCTGGCACGGCTGTATCGTTTCGCCCTACCTGATGGTACAATGCTCTGACTCCAGGCATTACCGGGACTTGAGCAACCATGTTTACCGGTTCTCAGCCATGGATCTTTCCAAGGAAGAACGCTCCACCATTCACGGTCATAACGAGCGCATCCGTCTAGAAACCGTCGGTAAGGCTGTGGAATTTTACATTCGTTTGATTCAAAAATGCTGATAAAAAATCCGTTCTTCTCAGGAAGAACGGATTTTTCTTGCTTTTTTCATAACGATATGTTATGATGAAGTGTAAACAATACGGAATACATTTTAGGAGAATCACTATGCAAATTCCCATTACGGCACATGCATTTCAAATAAACGGCAATCCCATTTCCTGCCAGGAATTCGGTCATGGCCATGTAAACCAAACCTACCGGCTTACCACCGACACCGGCGATGTCTATATTCTGCAGCGCATCAACCAGTACGCCTTCCGTGAGCCTGTCCACCTGATGGAAAACGCCTTTGCCATCACCGATTTTCTGCGTAAAAAGGACCCGGATCCCCGGCACACGCTGCACTATATGCACACCGCTGACGGAAAATGCTACCATTTTGATGAAAAGGGCGATTTTTGGCGGATGTACAAATATGTAGAAGGTCTTTCCCTGGACGCGCCGGAAACAGACGAGGATCTGTATCAAAGCGCTCTGGCATTCGGCCGTTTCCAAATGCTGCTGGCCGACTTCCCTGCTGAAACCCTCCACGAAACCATCCCCGAATTTCATAACACCGTGGACCGCTATCGCCTTCTGCGGGAGTCCGCCGCGGCGGATCCTCTGGGGCGACTCAAGGATGTGGGAGAAGAAATGGTATTTCTTTTGCAGCACGAGCAGCTGGCCTGCACCCTGCAGCGCATGCGGGAGCGGGGCGAGCTGCCGCTGCGTGTGACCCATAACGATACCAAGCTGAACAATGTTCTTTTGGATGTGCATACCCGGGAGTATTTGGCTGTGCTGGATCTGGACACGGTCATGCCTGGCCTGAGCCTGTATGACTACGGTGACTCCATCCGTTTCGGCGCCGCCACCTCCTCCACGGAAGAGGATCAGTCCATCGCCCTGGATCTGCACTTGTTCGAGGTATACACAAAGGGATTTTTATCCGCTGCCACCAATTTGACGGAAACGGAAATTGATTTGATGCCGCTCAGCGCCGTGGTGATCACCATTGAGCTGGCAACCCGCTTCCTGAAGGACCATTTGGACGGCGATCTCTATTTCAAAATTGCCCGTCCGGGCCACAATCTGGAACGGGCCAGAGGTCAGATCCTGCTGGCAAAGGACATGCTTACGAAGCTGGACGATATGACGCGCATTGTCGCGGAGCTCCGAAAGCACTGATTTTGAGGATTTATGTTTAAAAAATTCATCGGTGACAGGGCATTTTATCGGCGTGTCATCGCCATTGCTCTGCCCATTATCATTCAAAACGGCATCGCAACCTTCGTTTCCCTGCTGGATAACATCATGGTAGGCCAAATTGGCCAGATCCCCATGAGTGGCGTTGCCATTGTCAACCAGCTGCTGTTTGTATTCAATCTGTGTGTGTTCGGAGCCACCTCCGGCGCCGGCATTTTTACAGCACAGTTTCACGGCTCCGGCGATATTGATGGCGTGCGGTATACCTTTCGTTATAAGGTTGTCATCGGCGCTGCCATCTCCGCCTTGGGCATCGGGCTGTTTCTGTTGGCGGGCCGTTCCCTCATCGGTCTGTATCTGACCGGCGAAGGCGACCCTGCGGATGCCGAGGCTATTCTGACCTTTGGCTGGCAGTATCTGCTGGTGATGCTCTGGGGCTTGCCTGCTTTCGCCCTGTCCAACGCCTATGCCAGCACCCTGCGCGAATCGGGACAAACTGTTGTGCCTATGGTCGCCAGTATCTCCGCGGTATTTTTAAACCTTGCGCTGAACTGGGTGCTGATTTTCGGTCATCTGGGCGCCCCGGCCATGGGTGTTCAGGGCGCTGCCATTGCCACGGTGATCGCCCGGTATATAGAGCTTGCCATTGTGGCTTTCTGGACTCACCTACACGGAGCGACTATGGTCTTTATTCGGGGTGCCTACCGCTCTTTGGCGCTCCCCGGCTCTCTGCTGAAAAAGATCATAATGAAAGGTATGCCCCTATTGATCAACGAGGCCCTGTGGTCCATTGGCATGACCACCCTGAACCAATGCTATTCCACCCGTGGCTTGGATGTGGTGCCGGCGCTGAATATTTCCAGCACCATATACAATCTTTCCAGCGTGGTCTTTCTTGCGTTGGGCAACACAGTAGGTATTATCATTGGTCAAATGCTGGGCAGCGGCCAAGCGGAAGACAAAATCCGGGATACGGACCGGAAGCTGATCTTTGCCTCCGCAACTTCCTGCCTGTTCTTTGGCAGCATTATGGCGGCTACCTCTCCCCTGTTCCCGTTGCTTTACGACGCGACGGACGCGGTGCGGCTGCTGGCTACGCAGCTGATTTGCATTTCTGCCATTTTCATGCCCTTCAACAGCTATACCAACGCCGCCTATTTTACATTGCGCTCCGGCGGGCAGACCATGGTGACCTTCCTGTTTGACAGCTGCTTTGTGTGGGTCTTCTGCGTACCGTTGGCTATGATACTCAGTCGGTTCACAGCCCTTCCCATTTTGCCGCTGTACTTCATTTGCTGCGCCACGGATCTGGTAAAATGCGCCATAGGCGCGGTGATGATCAAGCAAGGCAAGTGGATCCAGAATTTAACGAAACAGTAAAACGATCCCCCGGCAGTTCCAAAACTGCCGGGGGATTTCCTTTACGCATACAATTCTTTCGCCAAGCGGCAAGTGACAGCGGCGCAGCGATGGGCGGCGATCCGCTCGAAGGTGGGGTAATCCATATCCGCGGAATCGTCCGCTTTATCGGAAATGGCTCGGATAATTACAAAGGGAACGCCGTTGCGGTAGGCGGCGTGGGCAATGGACGCGCCCTCCATCTCCGCGCACAGGGCCTGGGTATTGGCGATGATCTTCTCCTTCTGTTCCCTGGAGCAAATGAACTGGTCGCCGCTGGCTACCCGGCCGATTTGGGTGTGGCCTGCATTTTCCGCCTCCGCCGCGGCAAAGGCTTTTTCCATCAGGAAAGCATCCGCAGGAAAGGCGGTCACATCCATGCCGGGCACCTGGCCAATCGGTCTGCCCCAGAAATGCAGGTCAAAATCGTGATGAATGGCATCCCGGCTGATGACCAGATCACCAATATCCAATTCGGCGCAGAGAGAACCGGCGATGCCGGTATTTACAATATGGGTCACACCGTAGACACTGATAAGGATCTGGGCGCAGAGCGCCGCGTTGACCTTGCCAACGCCGCATTGCACCACCACCGCTGGGCAGCCCTCCAGGGTGCCTTCGCAGTAGACCGAGCCGGCATGGGTGGCAGACACGGCATTTTCCATTTTTTCCTTCAGGGTAGCCACTTCCACATCCATGGCGCCAATAATTCCAAGTTTCATAGTTTCTCTCCTTATTTCGGGTAGACCAACCGGTCCTCTGTGATATTTTCCAACAAGGCGGCATATTTCGCGCCCCAGAAATTTGCCATTGGCAGGTTCATATCCAGGTAGTTGCCGCAATCTTTGGCAGACGCGCCGGGCACATCGCTCCGGAAGTCCCGGATAAAGCGGAAACAATCCAGTACCAGCGGCAGCGTGTCACGGCTGGAATAATCGCCGGACAGCAGCAGATAAAAGCCGGTACGGCAGCCCATGGGGCCAAAATACAGCACCTTATCCTTCCAAGTCGGTTCATTTCGCAAATAAGTTGCCGCCAGATGCTCCATGGTATGCATTTCAGCGGTATTCATCACCGGCTCCTCATTGGGGCTGGTCAGCCGCAGGTCGAAGGTAGTAACGGTTTCCGCGCCCACCTTGTCTTTCCGGGAAACATAGAGGCCGGGCTGGAGTTTGATATGGTCAATGGTAAAACTGGTGATCTTTTCCATTTCGTTCTCCTTGTATGCAAATATTTCTATTTCTATCTTCTATCATAACGCAAAAGCGCCATAAATGCAAGCAAAATCCCGGTTGAGTGGCGCTCAACCGGTAGTTGAGAGAAATTTTTGGGCAGTTAACGGATAATTGGTAGCTTTTTTGATTGGTTTATGGCATAATGGAGGCAAAAGGAGGTGCTGTTTATGGAACAGACATTAGGAAAGCGTATTGCGGAACACCGTAAGCGGCTGGGTTTGACCCAGGACGCATTGGCAGAGCAACTGGGCATTACTGCCCAGGCGGTGAGCAAATGGGAGAACGATCTGAGTTGCCCGGATATTACCATGCTGCCCAAGCTGGCCGAAATTTTCGGCATCACCACAGATGAATTGCTGGGGCGGGATGCCCCGGAAAAGGTACACGAGGCGCAGGTTGTGGATCCTGACGAAGATGCTTTTGAAGACAGCAACAACGGTTGGGAATTCCATTGGGACAGCGGCAAGAAGCACGGCATAACCTTTGCTATTTGCATCCTTTTGGTTGGCGTTTTGACCTTTGCGGCCAGATGGTACAATTGGGATGTTTCCTTCTGGGAAATTCTGTGGCCTTCCACTTTGCTGATTTACGGCATGGCTGGCATTTTCCCCCGTTTTTCTGTATTCAACCTGGGTATGGGCCTGTTGGGTGGATATTATTTGGTGGAAAACCTGGGAATTTGGCAGTTCAATCTCTCCGGAAAGCTGATCTTCCCCATCTGCGTGGTGGTATTTGGCGTCGGGCTTCTGTTTGATGCCCTTCGAAAGCCGAAAAAGCCCAAGTTCCGCATCGTGAAGAAAGGCAACCACAGCAATAAATCCAGAGTACAATGCGAAAATTACGAAAGTACTTTCAATTGCAATGTCAGCTTTGGGGAAGCAACCCATATTGTCAGCGCCCGGCGACTGGAAGGCGGCGCCGCCTCCGTTAGCTTCGGCGAATTGCGGATCGACCTGTCCCAAGTTGAGGAAGTTGCCCCGAACTGCGTAATGGATGCCAACTGTTCCTTCGGCGAGATCGTTTATAAAGTACCCCGTAAGTTCCGTGTGGAATGCAGCAATCGCACCGCATTTGGCAATGTGGACATCAGCGGCCATCCCGATCCCAACCCTGTCGGCGTGATCGCGCTGAACGCCAACGCCAGTTTTGGCGAGGTTTCCGTAGTGTACATCTGATAACATAGCGATCTGCCGCTCCATGCGGCAGATTTTCTTTTCCGCAAAAAACTTTCTTGCAATTCGACCAATTTCCCTATATAATGTTATTTGTAGATATTATGCGCAGAAAGGCAGAGCTGTTTATGGATATGGAATTGCACAATGAACTGGAGCCGGAATACACCCCAAGTTCCTCGCCAAACCCGCGGCGCAGAAAGAAAACCAAACTGCAGGTTTTTAAAGAAGCCTATTTACCGCTAATCATTGTAGCGTTCACATTTGTATTGGTGGTCGTGTTTATCATCGGCGGCATTCGCGGAAACGATTCCGCCGATACAACTTCTAACAGTACCAATCCCTCCACCCAACCCAGCTCCTCCACTACCAACTCCACCGTTCCCCCCGAAACAATGGAGCTTCAGGCGGAGGCGGAGGCATTGATGGCTCAGGCCGCAGCGCTGCTGCCCGACTATGATTACGCCGGCGCTCTGGCTATTTTGGATACTTTCTCCGGAGATATGGCCCTGTTCCCTGAGCTGAGCGCGGTTTATGCCCAGTACCAGGCGGAATTGGACAGTATGGTGGAATGGACCGGCAGCCAGGTTGTCAACCTTTCCTTCCAGCTGCTGATTGCTGACCCTGAACGGGCATTCCAGGATGCTACTTACAGCAAGCAATACCGCAATAATTTCATTACCGTAACGGAGTTTTCTGCCATTTTGCAGCAGCTGTACGATAATGATTACATCCTTGTGAGCCTGTCTGACCTGTACGAATCCGTTCATGATGAAAGCAGCGACCGGGATATTTGGGTGGCGAAAACCTTGCTGCTGCCCCCCGGCAAGACCCCTGTGATGCTGACGGAAACCAACGCCAACTATTACGCCTACATGGTAGACCCGGATAAGAACGGCACGCCGGATGCCAATGCCGCCGGATTTGCCTATAAGCTGTGCTATGATGGCCAGGAAGGTTTTTACAACGAGCTGGTGCTGGCCGACGGCACTGTGGTAAAGGGCGCTTACGATATGGTACCCCTGCTGGAGGCTTTCATTGCCAAGCATCCCGATTTTTCCTACCGCGATGCCCGCGCCATCATTGCGTTTTCCGGTTATGACGGCGTCCTCGGCTACCGTTTGTACTCTTCCAAGCTGACCCCTGCACAGCAGTTGGAGGAGCAGGCCGCTGCCGCTGCCGTGGTCAATGCCCTGCGGGAAACCGGCTATGATATCGCCTGCTTTACCTATGGCAATTCCAATAAAGGCACTTTGAATTACGGTGAATTGGATCCCGAGGCGATCCTTGCCGACCTGCAGCTTTGGAAGGAAAAGATCACACCTGTGATCGGAGAAACCAACATTTTCGTGTTCGCCAAGGAAGATGACATTGCCGGTGAGGAAAGCTATATCGGCAACGCCAAGTTCAATGCCATGCATAATGAGAATTACGGCAATTTTGACTTTTTCCTCTCCACCGGAACCGCGCCGTGGGATCAGGTGGACAAGGAATATGTGCGCCACAACCGGCTGATGGTCACCGGCGCCTACCTGCAGAAATATCCGGAGCGTTTTGCGGAGCTGTTTGACCCCGCGGCAGTTTTGGATCCCTATCGCGAAAACTTCAACTAACTATTCTACTGCGGCAGGCCCCCTGCCGCAGTTTTTTACGGAGGCAACTATGGAAGAAATCAAACTGGGAAAATATCGGCATTTCAAAGGCGGCGAGTACGAAGTTTTGGGTGTCGCCTCCCATTCGGAAACATTGGCGCCAATGGTCGTCTACCGGGCTCTGTACGGCGACGGCGGCCTGTGGGTTCGACCTGCGGAAATGTGGACGGAAATTGTAGAAAAAGAGGATTACAAAGGCCCCCGGTTTCAGTTTATCGGATAACGGTCAAAAAGTTTATGATTCCTTTACAAATGGAAAAATTCAAGCGGTATAATGTTATCATCTTCCAATGCGAGGGGCGCAAACTATGCTGAAACTAACCGGTATTACAAAAGATTATGATGTTGCCGCCCAGGCTGTTCATGCCTTGAAGGGCGTCAGCATTTCCTTCCGCCAATCGGAATTTGTGGCGATTTTGGGCCATTCCGGTTGCGGTAAAACCACGCTGCTGAATATCATCGGCGGCTTGGACAGATACAGCTCCGGCGATCTGATCATCCGGGGAAAGTCCACAAAGCACTTCAAAAGCAAGGATTGGGATACTTATCGCAATCACTCCGTCGGTTTTGTGTTCCAAAGCTATAATCTGATCCCCCATCAGAGCGTGCTTGCCAATGTGGAGCTGGCGTTGACCCTGTCCGGTGTGAAGAAGGCAGAGCGTCGACGCAGAGCCACCGAAGCGCTCCAAAAAGTCGGCCTTGGCGATCAGCTGCACAAAAAGCCCAATCAGATGTCCGGCGGTCAGATGCAGCGTGTGGCTATTGCCCGGGCGCTGGTAAATGACCCGGAAATTCTGCTGGCGGATGAGCCCACCGGCGCGCTGGATTCCGAAACCTCCGTGCAGGTGATGGACCTTTTGAAGGAGATCGCCCGCGACCGGCTGGTCATCATGGTGACCCACAACCCGGAGCTGGCAGAAACCTATGCCAACCGTATCGTGCGCCTGGTTGACGGCAATATCGTCAGTGATACCAATCCCTATGACGATGCAGGCGTAAGCATTGAGCCATCCAAAAAGACAGGCCGCGCCTCCATGTCCGCATTGACGGCCTTCTCCCTTTCGCTGAGCAACCTGATGACCAAAAAGGGCCGGACCATTCTTACTGCCTTCGCCGGTTCCATCGGCATTATTGGCATCGCGCTGATTTTGTCCCTTTCCACCGGCATCAACACATTTATCGCGCAAACGGAAAAGGACACCCTTTCCAGCTACCCGCTGACGCTGGAAGCTTCCACCATTGATATGTCCAGCATGATGGGCTTCCAAAACCATCACAACCAGGAATTGGAGATGGAAGAAGGAAAGATCTACTCCTCCAATGTCATGTCCGGCATGATGAATATGATGCTTTCTGCCGCCACCAGCAACAATCTGGCGGATTTCAAGACCTTTATTGAGTCCGGCGCAAGCGGCATTGATGATTTGGTTTCAGAAATTCGCTACGGATATTCTACGCCGCTCTATATTTACAAAGCGGATGTATCCAACGGTATTTTTCAAATCAATCCCACCACTGTTTTCCAGGAGCTTGGGCTTGAGGCTGCCACAGCCAATCCCATGATCGGCAGCATGAATGTTTGGACTCAGCTGACCGCCAACCAGGAGCTACTCAGCACCCAATACGAAGTTTTGGCAGGCAAAATGCCGGAAAAGTGGAATGAAGTTGTGCTGGTGGTGGATGAAAACAACCGCATTACAGACTTTACCCTTTACGCGCTTGGCATTTTGGATATGACTCAGTTGAAGGAAGCCCTGCAGAACGCCATGGCAGGCGGCGAAGTGAATATCGACACCACCGCGCAGGAATACACCTACGAGGATTTCCTGGGGCTGGACTTCAAGCTGCTGCTGTCCACCGATTACTACCGGGAGCAGGACGGCATTTGGGTGGATAAGTCCGAAGACGAGCTGTTCCTGACCAATCAGCTGCAAAACGCGGAGCATGTGACCATCGTTGGCATTCTGCGGCCCACCGTAGATGCCAGCGGCACTGCCTACGGCGTGATCGGCTACACCGGCGAGCTGATGACCCGGCTGATCAACCGGGTGAACGATTCCGCCATCGTCAAGGCCCAGCGGGACAATCCCGACACCGATATTTTCACCGGCTTGCCCTTTGCTGACCCCGACGCGGAGCCCACAGTCTACACCATGGCGGAAATTGAAGCCATGATCCCCACCTTGGAGCAAAGCCAGCAGGCCCAGCTGATGGGATTCATCGCCGCCATGCGGGCCCAGGGCCAAACCGATGAGCAGATCGCGATCACCGTGTCCGGCTTGTTGGCCAACGCCACTTCCAGCGCCACCTATGATGGCAATATGGAATTGCTGGGCGTTTCCGACTTCTCCCAGCCTACCACCATTGAGATCTACCCCATCGACTTTGAGGCCAAGGATGCCATTACGGACATTATCGCTGACTACAACGCGGGCAAGGAAGACGCGGACCAGATCACCTACACCGACTATGTGGGGCTGATGATGTCGTCCATTACCACCATTATCAACGCCATCAGCTACATTTTGATTGCGTTTGTTGGCATTAGTTTGGTGGTTTCCTCCATTATGATCGGCATTATTACCAACATTTCCGTGCTGGAGCGTACCAAGGAGATCGGCATTCTCCGGGCTGTGGGCGCGTCCAAGAAGAATATTTCTCAGGTGTTCAACGCCGAGACCTTTATTGTGGGTCTGGCGGCGGGCCTTGTGGGCATTGGCGTGACGGAGCTTTTGATCATCCCCACCAATTTCCTCATTCACAACCTGGCAAATTTGGACGCCAACGCATTTCTGGATCCCGTTGCCGCGGCGATATTGGTTGGCATTTCCGTGTTCCTGACCTTTATCGCAGGCCTGATTCCCTCCCGCAACGCCGCCAACAAGGACCCCGTGGTGGCGCTGAGAACCGAATAAAGCTTCAAAAACCTCCTGCATCATTGGCAGGAGGTTTTATCCATTGTTCTACAATATTGTAGGTATCCTTTATTCACTTTCACTGGCTAACTTGATTCGTTGAAATTGGGCCTCGACGAATTCCCGGGTCACTTTCTGATACTTGCCATCCACCTGCGGGAAACTTTCGGTTTTCAACATTCTGGCGTAGTAGCGGGAGTAATGACCATCTTGGTCGGCAGTATTCGCATCGCCATAAAACTCAATTACTGCATAGCCGACAATGTAATTGTCCGCCCGGATAATAATGTCCACAAAGGCCTGCTTGCCACTAAATATACCAGCATTTTTATATTCTTGTTTATCATGATCAAAAATCATTGTATAGGGAACCCAATACATTCTTTGGTTATTATTTACTGTAAAATGGTCTCCTAAATAAGCCTTGCTCCAATATAGATAACCATTATCATGGGCCATGTTCTCTAGCAATAGCGATACTTCCTCCTGGTGCAATCCCTCGCATACCAGCATAAGATCCAATTCAAATGATCCTTCGCTTAAGATGCACTCGAAAGTGATCTCCATTCCTTCATATGATCCTTCCGGGATAGAAAACATCAGTGACATTCCATTATCGACAAAACTTACGCTACCATCAAAGGCATATTTTTGAGGCAATGTAATACCTTCTTCCAAAACAACACTGTTTTCTTCTGTGAATTCCTCAGTGTCTGCTGCGTAAGCACGAACCACCAGCACACCTGAGCCGGTGATATAGTTTTCCTCAGTGGGCCAAAGGGCAACAGCCGTGATCAAAATAGCCAGAGCGGCGGCGATGGCGGCGACTCGTTTTATGTTGTTCGGAAATGTCAGCAGCCGTGGGGTGCCGGTTTCAGCGATCATGTCCTCGTCGATATTGGTAACAGCGTCAAAAAGCGCCCGTTTTTGATTGTTTGGTTTCATACATAAATTCCTTCCTTATGCAAAAGCGCCTTCAGCTTGCTCCGCAGCCGACCCAGACGGGTGGACACAGCGCTTTCCGACATACCCGTCATTTTTGCGATTTCCCGGCAGGTATCCAGATAATAATAGCGGCGGAGAAAGAGAAAACGGTCCTGTTTTGGCAGAGCGCGCAGAAAATCATTCAGCGTTTGGCGGATCACAGCGGCATCCAGCAGCTGCTCCGGGTCGGCCGATTGAGGCAGCGTGTCCTCCAATTCCTGCAACGAGAGGGTCAGCCGGTCATCCCGCAGGGCGGCGGTTTGATAGTCCCGGCGGTCATAGGCGATGTTGCGTAGAAGACGGGTCAGATAGGCCCGCAGAGAAGCGGGCTGCTCCGGCGGAATGGTGTTCCATAAAGCCATATAAGCATCGCTGACACATTCGGCCGCATCCGCGTCAGACTCTACGATGCCTTTGGCAATATGCAGGCAAAGCTTGCCGTATTTTCGGCTTGCTGCCTCGATGGCCCGCTCCGAGCGCTCCAGGAACAGGCCGACGATTCGCTTGTCATCCACACACATCACCCCTCTCACCTATTTAGTAGGATTTCACACCCATAGTAGCACAGAAAAAAGCTTCCTACAAGAAAAAATCTCCTGCCATCACGGCAGGAGATCATTGCAAGCGTTGATAAACGCCCGGAAAATTTCCGCGGAGTTGTCTTCCACGGTCCACAGCATTTCCGGGTGCCATTGGACCGCCCAGAGGAATTTGGCATCCGGCTTCCAAACCGCCTCCACGATGCCATCCGCAGCCCTGGCCATGACCGAAAGGGATGGGGCCACATCCTTCACCGCCTGGTGATGGAAGCTATTGACGCCAACGGCTGCCTGTCCGGTCAGCCTGGCCAGCGGCGAGTCCGGAACGAGGAAACAATCATGGATGACCCGTTCAAAGGGCCGCTCCATTTTATGGGGCACATCCGTTTCCATTTGGGCGGGAATGTCCTGATACAGCGTGCCGCCCAAATGCACATTGAGGATCTGCAGACCACGGCAAATACCAAGGATCGGAATATCCCGCTCCATAGCCATGGCGCACAGCCGGGGCTCCCGCGCATCCCGCTCCGGCGCCGGAAACACGGTATCATTGATGATTTCTTCGCCGTAAAGGGCCGGGTCGATATCGTCGCCGCCGGTAAGGATCAAACCGTCGCATTGTCCAAGCAAATAGGCCTGCTCTTCCGCCCCTGCCTCCGCAGGAATCACCATGGGAATGCCGCCGAAATGGCGAACAGCCTCCAAATAAGCGTGGTTGATAAAAATTCGGTCCTCTGTTTCATTTTTCTCGTAGGAGGTACACAGACCAATGACAGGCCTTTTCTTTTCCATAACGCGCTCCTTACAATCCGTTGCCACGCAGCTCGATAATTTGATCACGCAGCAACGCGGCGTATTCGTATTCCATCATCCGGGCAGCTTCCTTCATCTGCTTTTCCAGGCGGGCGATTTCCTTTTCCTTCTCCGCCTTGGTCATCTTCACGCCGGTGCGGCCCTTCCGCTCCGCTGTGGGAGAGGAAATTTCGATCAGATCCCGCACGGATTTCACCACCGTCTTGGGGACAATGCTGTTGGCCTTGTTGTAAGCGTCCTGAATGCCACGGCGGCGCTCCGTTTCGTCCATAGCGGCCCGCATGGACGGCGTGATATTGTCCGCATACATAATGACCCGTCCGTCGGCATTTCGGGCCGCGCGGCCAATGGTCTGAATGAGGCTGGTTTCGCTTCGGAGGAAGCCTTCCTTGTCCGCGTCCAAAATGGCAACCAAACTCACCTCCGGCAGGTCAAGACCCTCACGGAGCAGGTTAATACCAACCAAAACATCGAATTTCGCCATACGCAGATCCCGAATGATCTCCATCCGCTCCATGGCGCCGATATCGGCATGCATATAGCGGACCTTGATGCCGGCTTTCAAAAGGTAGGCCGTCAGATCTTCCGCCATTTTTTTGGTCAGCGTCGTCACCAGTACCCGCTCATTTTTGGCTGCCCGGGCGTTGATCTCGCCGATGAGATCATCGATCTGGCCGTCAATGGGCCGCACTTCCACGATAGGATCCAGCAAACCCGTGGGGCGGATCACCTGCTCCACAATTTGACCGGAGCGGGTGCGCTCGTACTCGGCGGGCGTGGCGGATATATAGACCACCTGATTGATTTTACTGTCGAATTCCGTAAAATTCAGCGGGCGATTATCGTAAGCCGACGGCAGCCGGAAACCGTAATTGACCAGGGCGTCCTTTCTGCTGCGGTCGCCGGCGAACATAGCGCGGGTCTGCGGCAGCGTTACATGGCTCTCGTCGATGAACATAACAAAATCTTCAGGGAAATAGTCCAGAAGCGTGGTGGGCGGTGTGCCGGGCGCACGCCCCTGAATGACCCGGGAGTAGTTTTCAATGCCGTTGCAGAAGCCGATTTGGGTCAGCATCTCCAGATCGTAATTGGTGCGCTGGGCGATTCGCTGCGCCTCCAGCAGCTTGTCGTGGGCTTTGAACCAGGCCACCTGGTCATCACATTCCCGGCGGATCTCCTCCATAGCTCGCTCCAGCTTTTCGCGGGATGCTACATAGTGGCTGGCAGGATAGATCGCCACATGATCCAAATACCGCTCGGCGATTCCAGATACCGCGTTGATCTCACTGATCCGGTCCACTTCGTCGCCAAAAAACTCCACCCGAATGGCTTTGCCGGACCAGTAGGCCGGGTAGATTTCCAGGGTATCGCCCCGAAGGCGGAATTTATTACGGGAAAAATCCAGATCGTTGCGTTCGTAGCGTATTTCCGTCAATTTTCGCAGCACCTTGTCCAAGGGGTACTCGTTGCCTACCCGAAGAGAAACCACCATGGACTTATAGTCAATGGGGTCGCCCAGACCATACAGGCAGCTGACAGAGCTGACAACGATCACATCCCGGCGCTCAAACAGGGCGGCGGTAGCGCTGTGGCGCAGGCGGTCGATCTCCTCATTGATGGCGGCGTCCTTTTCGATATAGGTATCCGTATGGGCAATATAGGCCTCCGGCTGATAGTAATCGTAGTAGGAAATAAAGTATTCCACCGCGTTATCCGGAAAAAATTCCCGGAATTCGCTGCACAATTGGGCTGCCAGCGTCTTATTATGGGCTAAGACCAGGGTGGGCCGATTCAATTGCTCGATGACAGAGGCCATGGTAAAGGTTTTACCGGAACCGGTAACGCCCAAAAGCGTCTGCTCCCGCAAGCCCCAATTCAAGCCATTGACCAATGCCCGTATCGCTTCCGGCTGATCGCCGGAGGGCTGAAACTGGGACACCATTTTGAACTGATCCATGGAAACCTCCTTTTAACGGAATGACACTGCGGCAGATACCGCAGTGTCCGATGCTTACAAAATGTCCAAAACAGGTTTGGGAAGATAAGGGGAAACATCCCGGCCATAGCCATGAAGCTCCTTGACCATGGAGGAGGAAACCGCCACATTCTCCGCCCGGAAATACACATATTCCATATCCGGATTGATCAGCTTGTTTACTTCCGCAATGTTTTCCTCGTAGTTGTAGTCCATATTATTGCGAAGGCCACGGATCATGTAGCGGATCTCATTTTGCCTGGCGTATTCCGCCACCAGGCCTTCAAACACCGTGACCCGGACATTGGTAAGACCCAATTCCTCCACGGTTTTTTCAATGGCTTCCTTCATTTTTTCGCTGTCAAAGGAGCGCCGTTTGTTGGCATTGACACCAATGGAAACATAAACCTCTTCAAAAAGGGCCGCGGCTTTTTTGACCATATCCAGATGGCCGTTGGTAAAGGGGTCAAAGGAACCGGGATAGATGGCTTTTTTATTCATTTTCTGCCGCCTCCTGCGTTACTATATATGGAAATTATACCCGACAACAGGGCCTTTCGTCAATATCCTTGGAAGATTTTCCTCATGACCGGATATTTCCCAGCCGATAATAGCCGGATTGTACCAGAGAAATGTACTCATCATCCGCAACAATAATATGATCTGCCAAAGTAATATCCACCGTGTCCAGCGCTGCCGCCACCCTGTAAGTGGTCTGCACATCCTCGGAGGAGGGAACGGCAATGCCGCTGGGGTGATTGTGGGCCAGCACTACGGTCGTGGCATTCACCCGCAATGCCGCCTCTACCACACGCCGCACGGGAACACTGGCAAAATTCACGCTGCCTTCGCCGATCTCCTTGCAGCAAAGCACCTTGCATTTGGCATCCAGGCATAATAGATACACCATTTCATTGCGCC
>JAZOAD010000092.1:0-2000 GCA_045595225.1 Faecousia sp. | reverse complement strand
CAGATCTGGGATGCGATCAACGACCCGATCATTGGTTCTATGATCGACAAGGACAAGAGAAGATACAAGATGGGCAAGTACAAGCAATACATTTTCATTGGTGCTTGCGGCCTGCTGGTGGGCGGCGCAGCCGTGTTCCTGCCCTTCCCCAATGCCGGCACCGTACTGAAGTCCGTTCTCTTCATTCTGGGCTATGTGATTTGGGACGCTGCCTACACCATGGCGAACGTTCCCTACGGCACCATGCTGAACCTGGTTACCGAGAGCAACGAAGAGAGAGCACAGCTCTCCGTGTTCCGCTCCATCGGCGGCGCTGTGGGCGGCATGCTCCCCGGTATCATCCTGCCTATGCTGATTTGGAACAAGATCACCTGGACTGAGGAAGGAACCGCCGCATTCTGGGATAAGATTGCTCCCACCCTGACAGAAACAAATCTTACTGCTGATAGCTTCTCCCATTATCCCAACAACTCCAATATTTTCGGTGAGAAGGCAGGCCAGGCATACGAGATTGGCGATAAGGTTTACAGCCCTCTGACTGGCTCTCAGGTCGAAGTTCTGATTGGTGACAGAGTGTTCTGGGCTGCCTTGATTATGGGCGTCATCGGCTTCGTCTTCTTCCTGCTGATGATCAAGAACATCACCATCCGCGGTGACGAGTATGCACAGCTCAACAGCGAAGGTGAGAAGGTCAACTTCTTTAAGTCCTTCGGCACCTTCATGAAGAACCGTCCCGCTGTCGGCTGCACCATCGCTGCCATGGGTATGTTCCTGGGTATGCAGTCCGCTACCACCGCAACGACCATCATGTTTGCAACTCACTTCGGTCAGGCTTCCATGTCCGGTCTGGTACAGATGGTGGGCTTCCTGCCCATGTTTATCTTCATGCCCTTTGCTACCAAGCTGGTTAAGAAGTACGGTAAGAAGGAAGTCGCTTCCATCGGCTCCATCGCCGGCTTGGTTGGCGGCGCCATCCTGTGCTGCTTCCCCCTGTGCCCCAAGGACATCCAGTTGATCGTTTACATGGTCGGCCTGATCTTCTTCGGCCTGGGCATGGGCTTCTACAACTGCGTATCCTGGGCTATGATGGGTGATGCCATCGATTACCAGGAGTGGAAATTCGGTCAGAGAGAAGAAGGCGTTGTCTATGCTCTGCATTCCTTCTTCCGTAAGCTGGCTCAGGGCGTTGGTCCCTCTGCTGTTATCGCCATCATGGGCACTCCCCTGATCGGCTATGTTAGCTCTTTGGGCACCATCGGTCAGTCTGCTGAGACCGCAAGCCGCCTGTGCTGGCTGGTCGCCGGTCTGTATACCTTCAGCGCCATCTGCCAGTTTGTCGGCGTCGCTCTGATCTACAACATCGACAAGAAGACCCTGGCTCAGATGACTGCCGACCTGGCTCAGCGCCGCGCTGCTGAATAAGCTGTTTTTCTGAAGCAAAATCACACATACAACGCCCGGCAGCCCCGCGGGGTTGCCGGGCGTAACATATCCAAGGAGGAAACCAAATTGAGAACTGTATTAAACCTGAATGCCAAATGGGCCTTCACCAAAATGGCCACCGAACTGCCCACCGGGATCGACAAGAAGTGGGATTTTGTGAACCTGCCCCACAGCTGGAACGCCATCGACGGCCAGGACGGCGAAAATGATTACTACCGCGGCCCCGCTTACTATGCCAAGCCCCTGAACAAGATGGATCTGCCCACCGCTGACCGCTACTATTTGGAGCTGCGTGGCGCCAATTCCTCCGCTGATGTTTATGTCAATGGCCAGCATATGGCCCATCACGACGGCGGCTACTCCACCTGGCGCGTGGATATCACCGATGCCTTGCAGCAGAGCAATCTGCTGGTGGTGGCGGTGGACAATGCTGCCAACCAGACCGTTTATCCCCAGATGGCTGACTTTACCTTCTACGGCGGCCTGTACCGGGATGTGAACCTGGTTTGTGTCAGCAATTCCCACTTTGACCTGGACTATTTTGGCTCCCAGGGCAT
>JAZOAD010000091.1:0-2333 GCA_045595225.1 Faecousia sp. | reverse complement strand
CGGAACTCAGCGTTCAGACCCAGCAGAGCGCGGGAGATGCCGTGACGGATGGCGCCGGCCTGGCCGGAAACGCCGCCGCCGGCGACGGTGACAACGATGTCAACCTTGCCAACCAGGTTGGTAGCAACCAGGGGCTGGTTCACGATCAGCTTCAGGGTATCCAGGCCGAAGTAATCGTCGATCTCGCGGCCGTTGATGATGATGGAACCGGTACCGTTCTCGTAGACGCGAACGCGTGCAACAGAGGACTTACGACGGCCGGTGCCGTAGAAATACTTCTTCTTGCTCTCGTACATAGTAAGTTACCTCCAATTACAGCTTCCAGGCTTCGGGCTTCTGAGCAGCGTGGGGATGCTCGGCGCCCTTGTACAGGTGCAGACGGGTCATGGCGTTACGGCCCAGGGTGTTCTTGGGCAGCATGCCCTTGACAGCCAGCTCCATAGCGTAGTCGGAGCGCTTGTCCATCATGACGCGAGCCTTGGTTTCCTTCAGGCCGCCGATCCAGCCAGTGACACGGTAGTAGCACTTCTGGTCCAGCTTTTTGCCGGTCAGGATAGCCTTGTCGGTGTTGATGATGATGACATTGTCGCCGCATTCGACGTTAGGGGTGAAGTCGACTCTGTGCTTGCCACGCAGGATGTTGGCAGCCTCGACAGCGGTACGGCCCAGGGGCTTACCGGCAGCGTCGATCACATACCACTTGCGCTCCAGGGTCTCCTTCTTCAGCAGAGTAGTGGACATATTCTTTCCTCCGAAAGTTAAAATATTTTGACAAATTTGATAGTTGGGAGTACAATATTCCCAAACAGCTTGATTGTTATATCACATAAAAAAATAAATGTCAATAACTTTTTTTGAAAATTTTATGAAATATAACATAAACTCGCGAATACTCGCAAATGCTCCCAAAAGCTCCTGTTTTCTCACTTGCCATTTTTATAAAAAATCGGAGGAATTCCAACAATGCAGAAACTTATGGGCCTGATGCGCCGGTGCATCGACGATTATGATATGATCCAGCCGGGAGATCGGATCGCCGTTGGCGTGTCCGGCGGCAAGGACAGCCTGGTGCTGCTGCAGCTGCTCGCTGGCCTGCGCAAATTCTTTAACAAGCCTTTTCAACTGGAGGCCATCACCATAGACATGGACCTTGGCATGGATTTTAGCGGAATCGCAGCCCTGTGTGAAAAGCTGGAGGTGCCATACCATATTATCAAAACGGAGATCGGCCCTATTATTTTTCAACACCGCAAGGAAAAGAACCCCTGCTCTTTGTGCTCCAAAATGCGCCGGGGCGCGCTGAATCAGGCCATTTTGGACCTGGGCTTCAACAAGCTGGCGCTGGGTCATCATTACGATGACGCGGTGGAAACCTTTGTCATGAGCCTGATTTACGAGGGCCGCATTAGCTGCTTCCAGCCGGTGACGGATCTGGATCGCACCGGCATCATTCAAATCCGGCCCATGCTCTATATTCATGAAAAAACGGTGGACAATTTTGCCCGGCGCATGGAACTGCCGGTAACGGAAAACCGCTGCCCTGTGGATAAATCCACCAAACGGGAAGAGATCAAGCAGCTTGTGTACGATTTGAGCCAAACCTATCCCGACTTGAAGGAGCGGATCTTCGGCGCCATGCAGCGCTATCCGCTGCCGGAGTGGGAGCCTCACGGCCGCTACAAGCGGCCCAAAGAACAGGAGTAACAGATGGAAAGAATCATGATCATCGGCTGCGGCGGCGCGGGGAAATCCACCCTGGCCCGTAAACTGGGCGAAAAGCTGGATTTGCCTGTGGTGCATTTGGATCAGATATGGTGGGCGCCGGGCAATTGGCAGCATATGGAACGGGAAGACTTTGATGCCCGGCTGCGCGACGAAATCGAAAAGCCCCAATGGATCCTGGACGGAAATTTCAATCGCACCATCGAAATGCGGCTGCAAAAGTGTGACACGGTGATTTATCTGGATTTTAGCCGCGTTGCCTGCCTTCTGAACTGGGTGGGGCGGGTCATGAAAAACTGGGGCCATGCCCGGGCAGATATGGCGCCAGGATGCAAGGAATGGATCGATCCGGAATTTGCCGCATGGATCTGGAATTTCAACAAGGAAAATCGGGAAAAATACTACCGCTTGCTCAATGAGGCGGAGGGCGTGGAAACCATTGTGCTGAAAAACCGGCGAATGGTGAAGCGGTTTTTGCGGTCGTTAGAGCCGTAAATCCTTGTGGATATTCTTAAAACAGTTTTTTCAGTTCTTTTAGGTGAATAGACAAGCCCCCGGTTTTGCGCAAGGCAAAACCAAGTCGGAGGCCAAGCGGTCTTAGGAAGACAATC
>JAZOAD010000090.1:0-18290 GCA_045595225.1 Faecousia sp. | reverse complement strand
TCGCAATCATATACTGTTCCATTGCTACAATACGCACATTGTTTGGTGTGGGTTTGGTCGCCATTTCTAGTAATTACTAGTGTACATGACTGCCTAGATGTGATATAATCACACACAGTACAATATCTATAATGCTGATTGTTCTCTGTTGCAACATATCTTAAAGAACAACTATATGTAAAGACGTCACCACAAATATCACAACTCTTTGTATGCGTACCGTCATTGTTTTTGACAATCTCCCAGTTATGTCCATTTACACTAAAATAATACCTACTATCTTTTTCATGATAACGCCTCTCTTTCTGTATGAATGTTGTATATTTGTTTCCACACATATTCTTCTGTTACATTCTGCCACCTCCCTTCAATTTGAGGGAAACCCACCATTGTCAATAACGTAAAACTGAACTCCTGATCCGGATGACCGTCGTCAATGTTAATCTCGCAAATCGCAATCACGCAATATCCTACAATGTTATCGTCAGCCCGAATCACCACATCAATAAAAGCTGGGCTTTTCTCAAAGTTCATAGGTATATATACATCTTCAAATGAAGATTCCCCGGGTTTGTATGCTTCCTGCATATAGGCGTAGTCAAATCCGCTGGGTTTCCAATAGATCGCTTTATCCGCGTTTACAAAAAAATGTTGGCCATAATATCTCGCCAAGTATTTCTCCACACGCGTCAACCCCAATGTGTCCGGATCATATGGTTCGTTTTTATAGAAAATACCTGCATCTGCATTTACTTCCAAAGTTATTTCCATGTTTGAATATAAGCTATCCTCCACGGAAAATGTAAAAGGAAAATGTTGACGATAGCTGATTGTAGGGTTGTAAATCACGGTGGAAGTGAATTCCACCCCTTCTTCCAAAACAACGCCCTCCACCGGAACATCGTCTTCATATTCCGCGCCGTAAGCCCGAACCACCAGCACACCTGGGCCGGTAATATAGTTTTCCTCGGTGGGCCAAAAGGCGACAGCCGTGATCAAAATAGCCAGAGCGGCGGCGATGGCGGCGACGCGAAGCAGCCGCACGGCAAAGTGCTTTCGTTTTATATCCTTCGCCGGCGCCATGGCTTCGGCGATCAATTCTTCCGGCAGGTCCGATAACTGCCGGCTCAGATCCTTTCCGTTCATAAATAAAATCCCTCCTCAATGAGATAAGTACGTAGTTTATTTCGTGTACGCAGTAAGCTGGATTTGACCTTGCTTTCGCTGATACCGTAGCAACCGGCGATCTCCCTGACAGAGTCGAAGAAAAAGTAGCGCCGCAGGAAAATCAAGCGGGTTTCCTTGCTTTGGACCTGCAGAAAATCCGTGATAGCCTGCCGTAGGGCGATGGCATCCACCGTCTGCTCCGGGTCTTCCGGCCCGCTGAGGCATTCATCCAGCTCGTCAAAGGAAAGCACGGCATTTGTGTCCCGCTTTTCGGCGGTTAAGTGTTCCAGCTTTTTTATGGCCAGATTTCGGGTGATTTTCGCTAAGAATGCCGAAAGGGGATCCGGCTTTGCCGGCGGAATGGCATTCCAGAGGGCAAGATAGGCGTCATTGACGCATTCTTCCACATCCTCATCACTGCGCAGCAGCTTGCCGGCCAGGCCGCGGCACAGAGGGTCGTACTTGATCTTCGTCTGCTCGATGGCGTCCGCGGAGCGCGCTTCAAACAGCTCGATGATCTTCCTGTCATCCATTCGCCTCACCCCTTTCACTTATTAACTCCGATTTTGCGGTGCTTTGGTTGCGTCCGTTGGAAAATATTATGAAATAATTTATGAAATCCGTCAATATCTCTTTTCTTTTTATTTATTTTGTGAAAAGCAGTTGCACAAGGCCGCCGAATTTGCTATAATAATACAGTTAAGATCAATAATATGGGTTTGAATGCCCATTTGGGAGGCGAGGATATGAATAAAAAACTCGGACGGGCTCTGCGCCCGGGCCTGACCGCCTGCTTGGTTTTGCTTTTTGGCTTTGGCGCGGCCGCTATGCTGGCGCAGCAGTATGTGCTGGGCGCGGTGGAAATGGCCATTTCCATGGTCGTCATGCTTTTGTATATTTTGGATTGGAAGCGTCGCAAGCGGGAGATCCACAATTTTATTCGCTCCGAATTCCACACTAAGGACTTATCTAAGAACAGCGAAAGCCCGCTCCCCATGGCCTTGGTGCGGCTGGGGGATAATGGCGTTGTCTGGGCCAGCGAGCGCTTCGCCAATGTAACCGGCTACAGCCCCCGGATCCCGGAGCAGCGGGTGGATGAGGTGCTGCCGGGACTTACCCTGGATTGGCTCTCCGCCGGCAAAACCGAATATCCCTATGATGTGACCATTGGCAAGCGCCGTTACCGTGTTTACGGCACTATGCTCCGGGCTGATGACAATCACGGCACCATCCTGGCTATGCTGTACCTGAGCGATATGACGGAAATGTACCAGGTTCGCGACGAATATATCCGTTCCCGGCCCGTGGTGTCCATCATTCTGGTGGATAACTATGAAGAACTGACCATGAATTTGTCTGAATCCGCCATTTCCAATTTGAACGCTGATATTAACGATGCCATTACCAAATGGGCCGAGGATTATCACGGCCTGCTGCGTAAGCTGGAGCGCAACCGTTACCTTCTTGTGTTCGAAAAGCGGGATCTGGAGCATGCCATGCAGGAAAAATTCTCCCTGCTGGAGGACATTCATCAGATCGTGAACCCCACCGGCCTGGCCGCTTCCATTTCCTTCGGCTTGGGCGTAGACGGTGTGAACTTTGAAGAAAGCTATAATTTCGCTGCCTTGTCCATCGAAATGGCCCTCAGCCGCGGCGGTGACCAGGCGGTGGTGAAGGATCGGCTGAATTTCAACTTCTTCGGCGGCCGCGCCAAAGAGGCAGACCGCAGAAGCAAGGTTCGCAGCCGTGTTACCGCCAATTCCATGATGGAACTGTTCGGCCAAAGCAGCCAGGTGTTTATCATGGGTCACAAAAACGCGGACCTGGACGCCGTTGGCGCCGCCATGGGCATCAGCTGCATGTGCCGCAAGAAGGGCAAAAAGGCCTATATCGTCATCGACAAGGAAAGAAACGCCTCCAAGCAGCTGTTGGACGAGATCTTCAAGGTGGACGAATACAGGGATGTGTTTATTTCCGGCGAAGATGCCCTGCTGCTGTGCGATAACCGATCCACTCTGGTGGTGGTGGATACCAACCGCCCCGATCAGGTGGAATGCCAGCAGCTTTTAGATGCCATCGCCCGTGTCTGCGTGGTAGACCATCACCGGCGCGCCGCGGAATATATTGACCCCGTTGTGGTTAATCTCCACGAGCCTTACGCTTCTTCCGCCTCCGAACTTGTGACGGAGCTGCTGCAGTACGCGGTGGAAAAGCCGGATGTGTTGCCCATTGAGTCCAAGAGCCTGCTGGCAGGCATTTTCCTGGATACCAAGAGCTTCAATGTCCGTACCGGCGAGCGCACCTTCGAGGCGGCTTCCGTCTTGAAGCGCATGGGCGCCGACCCCACGGAAGTGAAGCGGCTGCTGCAATCCGATTTCCAGGAAACCATGGCCAAGTATCAGATCATCAAATCTGCCCGGCTGTACCGCCAGGAGATCGCCATCGCCGCCCTCAATACGGCTACCACCCGTGTACTGGCGGCCCAGGCGGCGGATGAAATGCTGAATATTTCCGGTATTGCCGCTTCTATCGTCATGTACCCCGACGGGGATAAGGTCTATATTTCCGCCCGCAGCTTGGGCGATGTGAATGTACAGATGATCCTGGAGCCCCTGGGTGGCGGCGGCAATACCGCCACAGCCGGCGCTCAGCTTTCCAATTGCACCGTGAAAGATGCCCTGGATGCGCTGCTGGCATCTATCAATAAGTATTACGGCGAGTAAAACGCGATAAGGAGAATTTTTTATGAAAGTTATTTTGTTACAGGATGTGAAAGGCAAGGGCAAGAAGGGGCAGATGATCGAAGTTTCCGACGGCTATGCCCGCAACTTCATGCTGCCCAGAAAGCTGGCCATTGAGGCCACCGCTGATGCCATCAATACCAAAAATATGAATGACAAGGCCACCGCCGAGCGTATCGCCCGCGAAAAGGCGGAGGCTCTGGCAACTGCCAATAAGCTGCGGGAAATGACTCTGACCGTTACCTGCAAGGGCGGCGGCGCAGGCCCTCTGTTCGGCTCTGTTACCAACCAGGAAATTGCCGATGCCCTGGCGAAGGCAGGCGTTAAGCTGGATAAGCGCAAGATCGTCATTGCCGACCCCATCAAGAATGTGGGCACCTACACCGTCACCTGCAAGCTGGGCTATGAGATCAACGCCCCCCTGACCGTCAAGATTGAAGAAGCATAATTCTTCCATGTAATACGATTTAGAGAAAGGAGAAGGAATATGGCGTTTGAGGAGGAACTGCTGCAGCGGCAGGCGCCCCAATCCCTGGAAGCCGAGCAGGCGTTGCTGGGCTCGATTTTGATCGACAGCCGCTGCGTCGCGGATGTGATTGGCATTGTGCGGCCGGAAGATTTCTATTTGCAGCAGAACCGGGAGATTTTTGAAGCGATTTACACCATGTTCAATTTCTCCGAAATCATCGACCCGGTTACGGTTCTGGATAAAATGCGGGCCCTGGGTACCCATCATGACAATTCCAGGGATTACATTCTGCAGTTGATGGAAATCACCCCCACCGCGGCCAACGCGGTGCGGTATGCGGGTATCGTTCGGGATAAGTCCATGCTCCGTGGTTTGGGCCAGGCCGCGTCGGACATTCACGAAATGGTCCACGATGGCGTGGGCACTCCGGCGGAAATGCTGGAGTCCGCCGAGCAGAAGATTTATGCTCTGCGCAAAGGCGAGCGTGGCGACAGCCTGGAGCACATCGGAACCGTATTGCATAAGGTGTTCGACCGCCTGACGGAGCTAAGCCAGTCCGATTCTGCCATCCCCGGCCTGTCCACCGGATTGCGGGATCTGGACATGAAGATCAACGGCTTAAACAAATCCGACCTTTTGCTGGTGGCTGCCAGACCGGCAATGGGTAAATCCGCCTTCGCATTGAATTTAGCGGTGAATGTGGCGAAAAAATACCAGAAAACCGTGGCGGTATTCAACCTGGAAATGTCACGGGAACAGCTGGCCATGCGATTACTTGCCAGCGAAGGCTTCCTGGATATGCAAAAGCTGGCCACTGGCAAGCTGTCGGAGGAGGAATGGAATAAGCTGTGCATGGCTTCCGCTTCCTTGGCCCAAACCGATATTCGTATCGACGACAATCCCACTATTACCGTGGCGGATATCAACGCCAAATGCCGCCGGCTGGATAATCTGGGCCTGGTGGTCATCGACTATCTGCAGCTGATGAATGGCTCCGGCTATGGCAAGGGTGGCGGTGAAAACCGTGTTACCGTGGTAGGCGAAATTTCCCGCGCTTTGAAAATCATGGCCAAGGAACTGAATGTTCCGGTCATCTGCCTCAGCCAGCTGAGCCGCGCGGTGGAAAGCCGTACCGATAAGCGGCCCATTCTGTCCGACCTGCGCGAATCCGGCGCCATCGAGCAGGACGCCGACGCGGTCATGTTCCTGTACCGTGACGAATATTACCATGAAAACACAGAGGATAAGGGTTTGGCCGAGTGCATCGTCGCCAAGAATCGCCATGGCGAAACCGGCACCGTAAAGATGCAGTGGTTCGGTTCCTACCAGACCTTTACAGACCGGGAGTGGAAGCATGCTGAATAAGCTGACCGCCTTTTCCCGGGAATATGATTTGATCCGCGCCGGCGATCATGTGATTTGCGCTTTGTCCGGCGGCGCTGACTCTATGGCGCTGCTGTGGAGCTTATATTTGTTGAAAGACAAGCTGCGGATCCGGCTTTCTGCCGCCCATTTTAATCACCATCTCCGGGGTGAGGAATCCGATGGGGACGAAGCCTTCGTCCGGGCATTTTGCGACCGGTTTGAAATCCCCCTGTTTGTAGGCGGCAGCCAGGTAACAGCGGGGGAAAAGGGCCTGGAGGCCGCGGCCAGAGAGGCAAGGTACGCCTTCTTTGCCACCTTGGACGGAAAAATCGCCACGGCCCACACCGCCGATGACAATGCCGAAACCGTATTGCTGCATCTGGTGCGTGGCACCGGGCTGAAGGGTTTGGGCGGTATCACCCCACAGCGAGGCAATATTATCCGCCCCATGCTGGCGGTGACCCGCGCGGATGTACTGGTACTACTGGAAGAATATAGCATTTCCTACCGTACAGACAGCTCCAATGATGGGGATGCGTTCCTGCGAAACCGTTTGCGGCATCATGTGATGCCCCTTTTAAAGGATGAAAATCCTCGCTTGGCGGAAAATATGTCCGCCATGGCCCTGGCGCTCCGGGAGGATGCGCAAATCCTGGAGCAAAGCGCCCGGCAGGCGTTTTCTACGGATGTCCATGCCCTACGGCAGATGCCCAAGGCGCTCAGAAGCCGCTGCCTGGAAGATTTTTTGATCACCAGCGGCGTAAAAGAGCCGGAGCGAAGCCATGTTGCATTGCTGGAAGACTTGGTTTTTTCCGAGAAACCATCCGCTAAAGCCCATTTTCCAGGGAATGTGACCATCCAGCGACGCTACGATGCGCTCTGTGTGGCAAAAAAATCGACAGAGCCTGCGCCTGTGACCGTACGGTGCCCCGGTATAACAGAATTGCCGGAGTGGGGAATCCGCCTTATCTGTGAAGCAGCCGAGGAAACGGTCAATGCACCCCATAGTTTTACCGTCGCCTACCAGGGCGATGTGGTTGTCCGCCCCCGGCAGCCCGGCGACGCCATTCGCCTGGCCGGTGGCACGAAATCCTTGAAAAAACTGTTTATTGACCGAAAGATCCCCGCTTCCCAACGCCCATTTACGCCTATTTTGGCGGATGACCTGGGCGTTTTGGGTGTCTGTGGAATCGGCGCCAATCTGGATAGATTGGGTTCCAGGTGGTGTTTCCATTTTGAAATTATCAATAACGGTGCAAACCGATAATTTAGAGAAAGATTTTGGGAGGATTTTTTTATGCACAACGATATTAAAGAGATCTTACTCACCAGCGAACAAATTCAGGCCCGTATTCGGGAATTGGGCCAGGAGCTGAAACGGGACTACGGCGATAAGTGCCCCGTCTTCATCGGCGTTCTAAAGGGCGTTGTAGTGTTCTACGCCGATATGATTCGGGCTTTTGACGCGCCCTGTCAACTGGATTTTATGTGGATCTCCTCTTATAAGGGCACCAAGTCCACCGGCCAGATGATCGTCCGGCAGGATGTTTCCGCCGACCTGACCGGCCGTCATGTGGTGATTTTGGAGGATATTTTGGACTCCGGCCGCAGTCTGCAGTTTACCTATGACTATCTGAAGTTCAAGGGTGCCGCTTCCGTGAAGATCTGCACCTTGCTGGACAAGCCGGAAGGCCGTCTGCCGGAGTATGATATCAAAGCCGACTATACCGGCTTTACGGTTCCCAATGAGTTTGTGGTGGGCTATGGCCTGGACTATAACGAGCGTTACAGAAATCTTCCCTATGTGGGCATTTTGAAGCCCGAAGTTTACGAAAAATAAGGAGAATCTTCCCATTGAAAAAACGCAGTCCCTTTTCGATTATTTTGTACCTGCTGATTTTGGCAAGTATCTTTTGGCTGATCTTCAGCCTGTTCAGCGGCGTGGGCAATACGGTGCCCTATTCCGACATTGTGGATCTGTTCCAAAATGAGCAGGTCAGGAGCTTTATCCTGGAAGACAATGTGCTGTACCTGGAGCTGTACAGCGAGTACGGCGGCAAAACATCCATCCAAACCGGCTTGGCGGATGCGGAAGCTTTCCGGGCGGAGTTGGGCGCGCTGATCCGCAGCCAGCATGAAGCTGGCATTTTGCAAAGCTATGACTTCGCAGCTGCTCCCGAACCCACTTACTATTCGCTGATTTTACCCCTTCTGATCGTGGGTGTCCTGCTGCTGCTCCTGTGGGCGATTTTGGCAGGCCGCGCCAATGCCAATAATCCCTTGGCCAACTTTGGCAAAGCTCGCACGCTGCTGGGCCTTCCCAATAATAAGGTGACCTTTGACGATGTGGCCGGCGCCGACGAGGAGAAGGCGGAGCTGCAGGAAGTGGTTGATTTCCTCCGCAACCCTGCCAAATACACCGCTATCGGCGCCCGGATCCCCCATGGCCTTCTGCTGGTAGGCCCTCCCGGCACCGGTAAGACTTTGCTTGCCAGAGCTGTGGCTGGCGAGGCGGATGTGCAATTTTTGTCCATCTCCGGCTCAGACTTCGTGGAAATGTATGTTGGCGTGGGCGCCAGCCGTGTCCGCGACCTGTTCGACCAGGCCAAAAAGATGGCGCCTGCCATTATCTTTATCGACGAGATCGATGCCGTGGGCCGCAAGCGTGGCTCCGGTCTGGGCGGTGGCCATGATGAAAAAGAGCAGACCTTGAACCAGCTGCTGGTGGAAATGGACGGCTTCAGCAAAAATGAGGGCGTCATCGTCCTGGCTGCCACCAACCGTCCCGATATTTTGGACCCCGCGCTGCTGCGTCCCGGCCGTTTTGACCGACAGATCCATGTAGGCCGCCCGGATGTGAAGGGCCGTGAAGAAATTCTGAAGGTCCATGCCAAGGGCAAGCGCCTGGCAGAAGATGTAAATCTGAAGACCATCGCCCGCTCCACCGCCGGCTTCACCGGCGCGGACTTGAGCAATGTGCTCAATGAAGCCGCCATTCTGGCTGCCCGGGAAAACCGCCCGGTGCTGACCATGCCGGATATCAACGAGGCCATCATGAAGATCACCATGGGCCCTGAGAAGAAGAGCCATGTGGCCTCCCGGAAGGATCTGCGGGAAACCGCCATTCACGAGGCCGGCCACGCGGTGGCTATGTATTTCCTGGAAACCCACGATCCCGTGCGGCATATTTCCATTGTGCCCCGCGGCCAGAGCCTGGGCGCTACCTGGTATCTGCCCAGCGATGACAGCGCTAATCTGACCCGCAATCAGATGTTTGAGCAGATCGAGGGCCTTTTGGGCGGCCGTGTGGCGGAAGCACTGTTCCTGGGCGATATTTCCGTGGGCGCTTCCAACGATATCGAGCGGGCTACCAAGCTTGCCAAGGATATGGTTGCCCGGTACGGTATGTGTGAGCGGCTGGGCACCGTCAGCTACCTGGACGGCGGCGAAGTGTTCATCGGCCGCGATTACCAGACCACCAAGAGCTACTCTGAAAAGGTGGCCGGCACCATCGACGACGAGGTAAAGGCCCTGATCGACCGGGCCTATGACCGTTGCAAGCAGATCCTATCGGAAAACGAGGAAAAGCTCCATCGCGTGGTGGATTTCCTTCTGGAGCATGAAAATATGACCGGCGAGCAGTTTGCCGCCTGCATGGAGGGCCATGAGATCGGCCAGTCTTCCGATACCGCCCTGCTGGATGGTTTTGAGGAATAACGCAAATCGCCACGGCAGCCCTGCCGTGGCGATTTTTCCATAATTTTTTCTTTTTAAGCGCAACCAAACCCAAAAAATTTGTAGTATATAGGTGTAAGGATAATGCGATCCGCGGTCAGCGTTGCCCTTGCGGAAACGAGGTTAAAAATGGATTCTTTCAATCCAAGCTTATTAGAAATGACGCCAACGGAGCAGTTGTTGGCAACATATTATGGACAACATTTTACTGTGGATATTGGAAAAACAATATATTGGGATCCTTGGGGTTTTGATTATGAATATATGCGTCAGCAGTATGAAAAGGGAGAAAAAATCTTTGATCGAACATACATCCCTCTTTTTTTGACCAAAAATCCTTCGTTTATTGATGTGATTATTCGGGCTGATGATATGATCATCGGGTATTGTGTTATTGAAATCCAGCTGTTGGAAGGAGAAAACTTTGAAGTTCAAGAATTTGCGTTTAAATTGCTGACTATGGTCAGTTTTCCTAAAATTGAAGGGAGGTGGCAGAATGTAACAGAAGAATATGTGTGGAAAGAAATCAACAGAATTCATGCGGAAAGTGAAAACTAAAAAGAAGGAAAACTGTATGCTTTTTCGTTGATTTATGATATACTGCTTACAAGGAGATTTTTTGAAAAAACAAAGGAATGGGTTTATGTATGAAACGAAAAAAGTCAAGAAAAAGCGTTTTTTGATGCCGCTACCAATGTGGACGAAGAGATGATCGCCGAAGCCAGCGTCCGTCGGCCACGCGCCTTTTCCCGAAAGATCATTTGCATCGCCGCTATTATTGTTGTAGTGGCGCTCCTGCTCTCCGTTATACTAAACAAAGATCACGCTCGTTTTGTGACGCTGCCCTGCGTTCTGGATGTCTACGCCCATGAGGTGGTGGATACAGATCATGTTGTGACGGTGGAACTAAAGGATGGACAAATCAAACAATCGTGGCCCAGCTATTCTATGCTCACGAACATTGTCGAAGGCTTGCCCTTGACCTTCTCCATACTTGAAGACACCGATTGGACTGTTGAGATTTCCGTGACAGACGGACATTTTGTAGATAGCAATAAGGACATTACCGAAGACGGGAAATTTATTCGTCGTGAAAACAATGGTACTCTGGGCCAATCCTTCTCTCTTTCAAAAAACCCGCACAGTATACTGGAAGCCCTGGTCAGCTAACCCCGAAACAGGAAAGAATGAATACATTCCATTGGAGGTTCAGGGAGATATTTTTGTTGAAGTGATTATTTATTCCAAGGGACATATTATCGGCTTTGCGTTGATTGAGATTTTTAAGCCGAATCCGGATTTATATACCGGTACCTTTAGTAGCAGAATGCTCTCTTCCGGCTATTTCCCGAAGATAATTGGCCAGTTCCAGAATGTGACGGAAGAATATATTCAGGAACGGTTTGAAAGGGCCAAGAAATAAACGGAATCAAATAGCAGAATGAAATGCAAAAACCTCCTGCCGTGATGGCAGGAGGTTTTTGCTTGGCTCAGTAATTTTCTTCGTGGACTTCGAAGTATGCCTGGGGATGGGCGCAGGTGGGGCAGATTTCGGGCGCCTTTGTGCCCACAACGATGTGGCCGCAGTTGCGGCATTCCCAAACCTTCACTTCGCTCTTTTCAAAGACGGCCTTTGTTTCCACATTCTTCAGCAGCGCGCGGTAGCGCTCCTCGTGGTGCTTTTCAATAGCAGCCACCAGGCGGAATTTGGCGGCCAGCTCGTGGAAGCCTTCTTCCTCCGCGGTCTTGGCGAAGCCTTCGTACATATCGGTCCATTCGTAATTCTCGCCCTCAGCGGCGTGCAGCAGGTTCTGGGCGGTATCGCCGATGCCACTGAGTTCCTTGAACCACAGCTTGGCGTGCTCCTTCTCGTTGTCAGCGGTTTTCTGGAACAGGGCGGCGATCTGCTCGAAGCCTTCTTTCTTGGCCTTGGAAGCAAAGTAGGTATACTTGTTCCGGGCTTCGCTTTCGCCGGAGAAGGCGGCCATCAAATTCTTTTCGGTCTGGGTGCCTGCGTATTTGTTTGCCATGGTAATTCCCTCCGTCAATTTTTTGGACGATTTTAGTATACCATCTTTTTCGGGAAAAGCAATATTTTTTTACAGCGCGTACAGAAAGATCGCCACAAATTGCAGCAGGCT
Source organism: Faecousia sp. (assembly GCA_045595225.1). Lineage (GTDB taxonomy): Bacteria > Bacillota > Clostridia > Oscillospirales > Oscillospiraceae > Faecousia. The sequence goes on along the minus strand of JAZOAD010000090.1, from coordinate 6,672 downwards.
GCCTAGCACCACAAAAATGTGGAAAATGCAATGGAACCAAGGCTTTTTGGAACCGACGCCATAAAGAACAGCGCCTACCGTGTAGGCAATGCCGCCGGAGAGCAGCCACAAAAAGCCCGGCGTTGTCAGCGCCTGCAGGGTTTGCGGAATGAAAAACGCCACGCACCAGCCCATGCCGATGTAGCAGATCATGGATAAAATATTGTATTTCTTTAGATCAATGGCGGTCAGCGTCGCAGCCACCGCTGTGAGGCTCCATTCGATGCCCAGCACGGTCCAGCACAGGGCGGGGGAGAGATTCCGCAGGGCGCTCAGCGCGATCACCGTGTAGCTGCCGGCAATGAGGAAATAAATGGTGCAGTGGTCCAGCACCTGCATCACTTTCTTCGCCATGCCCGGTTTCAACCCGTGATAGACGCTGGACATGGTGTAAAGAGTGACCATGCACACGCCGTATACGGCCGCGCCTACGCAGCCGTAAATGTCGCCGCCCAGCGCCGCCTTGAGTACACACAACACCAGAATAATGACGCCAAAGCCGCCGCCGACGATATGGGTTACCATGTTCATGATCTCTTCGCCCTTGCAGTAGCTGGGAAGTTTTCGATCTGATAATTTGGTTCGTTTCATAAGGGTTGCTTCCTTTCCGATTTCATGGCAAAAATATAGCACACAGACCCGGTAGAGTGTACCAACGGCTGGTTATCCGGACTCTACGGAAAGTAGAAATAGCAAAATGCACAATTCTACAGCGCATTTTTTGGCATTCAAAAGTGGATTTATACAAAAAAATTTCACTACTTTTCGGAATTCTGTGCTATAATATGAAAGGCAGATAAAAATTCGTCTGTCTGGCAAAGGAGCATTTATGAATAACATTCTATTTTTCTTAACCCCCAAGGCCATGTGCCATTACTTATATGATGACTTCACAATTCGACAGGCCCTGGAAAAAATGGAGGCGGTGGGCTATTCCGCTTTGCCCATTCTCAATAAGCAGGGCGAGTATCGCGGCACGCTGACAGAGGGCGACCTGCTATGGGCCATCAAAAATATGTGCTATATGGATATGCGTCAGGCGGAGGCCCGGCGAATTATGGAGATCGACCGTCGCAAGGATAATATCCCCGTCCGCGTTACCACATCTATGCAGGACCTGGTGGAGCGGGCTACATATCAGAATTTTGTCCCTGTGGTGGATGATAAGGATACCTTTATTGGCCTTGTTACCCGGCGCGGCATTATCAAGTATTGTCAGGAGCATCTTTTTACCTTGGATTGATTTTTGGATTGCGGCAAAACGATGTTTTGCCGCAATTTTTCTGTGGGAAAGAGGGTAAATTGCAATGCCCGGCCAACTTTTGTCAACAATGATGGTTGTATTTTTCAGCTTGTTGTAGTATAATAGATAAGATAATGAAAAAATACATCGGAGGATGTTTTTAATATGAATCCTTGCGCTACTGTTATTTCCGATTATTTGAAGCCGGGCAACCATGTGCATCTGGTGGGAATTGGCGGCGTTTCCATGCGTCCGCTGGGCCTGGTGCTGAAGGGCATGGGCCTGTTCGTTACCGGTTCAGACATGAATATTTCCGCCTCTACCCAGGAGCTGACCGCCAGCGGCATTCCTGTGATCATTGGCCATCGGGCGGAAAATATTGCCGGAGCCTGCTGCGTGATCCGCACCGCCGCTGCCCACAATGACAATCCTGAGATCGCCGCGGCTCGCGCCGCCGGTATTCCCGTGTTTGAACGGGCGCAGGCTTGGGGCGAAATTATGCGTACCTATCAAAATGCTATCTGCATTTCCGGCACCCATGGCAAAACCACCGCCACTTCCATGATGACCCATGTTTTGATGGAGGCAGACGCGGATCCTACTGTTATGATCGGCGGTTATTTGCCGCTGCTCCATGCGGGCCATCGGGTAGGCCATGGCGATACCATTGTTCTGGAAAGCTGTGAGTACTGCGATTCCTTCCTGAATTTCTTCCCCACTCTGGCGGTAGTGCTGAATGTGGAGGCCGATCACCTGGATTATTTTAAGGATCTGGAGGCTGTGCAGCAATCCTTCCATAAATTTGCCCAGCTGGCCACCTCCGGCGTTATTGCCAACGGCGATGATATGCACACGGTGGAAGCCATGAGAGGGCTGGATGTGGTCACCTTCGGTTTGCAGCCCGGAAATCGTGTCACTGCCCAAAATATGTGCCCCGATTGGCGGCATTTCGATGTGATTTGCGACGGCCGGTTCTATTGCCATGTGGATTTGGGTGTCCTGGGGCGTCACAATGCCCTCAACGCCCTTGCTGTCGCAGGCGCGGCATGGATGCTGGGGCTTCCCGGCGAGGCTGTCAGCCGCGGCCTGGCTTCTTTTCACGGCGCGGGCCGCCGAATGGAATTCAAGGGCCAGTTCAACGGCGCCCAGGTTTATGATGACTATGCCCATCACCCCGATGAGCTGGCGGCCACCATTGACGCGGTCCGGTCCATGGGTGACCATCGCCTGGTGATGGCCTTCCAGCCCCACACCTATACCCGCACCAAGGCGCTGTTTGATGACTTTGTCAGGGAATTGAAAAAGGTGGATGTGCTGGTGCTGGCAGAAATCTACGCTGCCAGAGAGCGGAATACTGTCGGCATTTCCTCCTGCGATCTGCAGGCGCGGATCCCGGGGGCGGTTTATTGCCAGACGCTGCCTCAGGTTACCGAGTATCTCCGCCAGATCGCCCGGCCCGGCGATGTGATCCTTACTGTAGGCGCCGGCGATATTTATCATGCCGGTGAAGCGTTGCTGAAATAAAAATCGGGGCCGCAGCCCCGATCAATCCTCCAGTACCAGCCGGTCAACACCGTTTGCCTGGAATTCGTCCATATACCGGTCCATCCGCTGCAGGAATTCCTCATAATTTTCCTGCGTGATCTCTTCCTGGCCCATGTCCCGGCGGGATAATTCCTCGGCCAATATTTGGAAGAACGCGTTGTCTTCATAAAGGGCGATGGCTTCGTGGATGCCACCTTCGGCGTAAGCCTTGGAGGGGATCCAGGTGTTGTTCCACGCTTGGGTCAGCACCTGCATATTGGTTCCGGCGCATAGACCAAAAAGCTGGCTTTCCACATTGTCGTAGTCGGCAAAGCGGTCATCGCCGCGCATGGAATTGAGGACCCAGTTTCCGATGTACACCAGATCCAACAACCTGCGAAAGTCCTTATTGTTCATTTCGATTTGCATGATGGGGCTCTCCTTTGGGATATGTTGGAGGTATTATACCATTGATTTTTGAAAATTCCAATAAAAAATGAGGCGATCAGTATGAAAAAGAATATTTGTGTCCTGTTCGGCGGCGTCAGCCCGGAGCATGCAATCTCCCTGCGCTCCGCGGAGTTTGTTCTGAACAATCTGGACACGGAAAAATACGATGTATTTCCCGTAGGCATCACCCAGGAGGGTAAGTGGTTCCTTTATGGCAGCCGGGATTATAGCCAGCTGCCCGGTTCTCGCTGGGAAGATTGCGCCGAAAATTTGCCCTGCGCCATTTCTCCTGTCAGAGGAGAGGGTCTGTTGGTGTTCCGCGGTGAAACTGTGGAGCGCTGCGGTATTGATATCGTATTCCCTATGCTCCATGGTGAGAACGGCGAAGACGGCGCTATGCAGGGTTTGCTGCAGATCGCGGGCATTCCCTATGTGGGACCTCATGTGTCCGCTTCCGCTGTGGCGATGGACAAGACGCTGACCAAGCTGGTGGCGGACCAGGCGGGCCTTCCCCAGGCGGCCTGGCAGCTGGTGCGGGCAAGCGATCTTACCCATCATCAGGACGCTGTGATTGAAAATTTGGAAAACCGGTTCCGTTATCCCATGTTCGTCAAGCCCGCCGGTACCGGCTCTTCTGTGGGCGTCAGCAAGGCTGCCGACCGGGAAAGCCTGGAAAAAGCGCTTCTCCATGCTGCCAAGTTTGACAAAAAGGTTCTGGTGGAAGAATTTATCCACGGCAGAGAAGTGGAAGTGGCTGTGTTAGGCAACGACAATCCCATGGCTTCTTTCTGCGGTGAGATCGATTCCGGCGCAGAATTCTATGATTATGACGCCAAATATGTCACCGATACTTCCGTAGCCTATATCCCTGCCCGCATTGATGAGGAAGTGGGAGAGCAGGTGCGTGACGCGGCGGTAAAGATCTATAAGGCTATCGGCTGCCAGGGCCTGAGCCGTGTGGATTTCTTTGTGACCTATGAAGACAATCGTGTGGTGTTCAATGAGATCAACACCCTTCCCGGCTTCACCTCCATCTCCATGTACCCCAAACTGTTTGATGCCAGCGGGATCCATGCGTCCCAGCTGATCGACCAGCTGCTGGAGCTGGCGGAGGAGGCAGCCCTGTGAAGAAGCAAGTTGTGCTGCGGCTGCAGGGAAGGCAGTATTATGACAAGCAGGAACCGGAAATTACAGAGTTGATGACTGTCGGCACCATGGAATTTACAGACGGCGGCTGGGACATTTGCTATGAAGAAAGCGAATTGACCGGCCTTGCCGGTGTAACCACCACCTTCCGGCTGGAGCCGGAAAAGGTAACACTTCGGCGCACCGGCGCGCTGCGGTCGGAAATGGTATTCCAGGAGGGCGTGCGCCATCAGTCGCTGTATCAGCTGGATTTTGGCGCGCTGCTGCTGACGGTCTGCGCCCGGCAGATCATGGCGTCCATCTCCGATGATGGCGGCGTGGTGGACCTGGTGTATGACATTGAAATTGAGAATTCTGAGGCCGGTGTGGTGGAATACCACCTGGAGATCATCCCCAAAAACTGAGAAATCCCGTCACTCCATTTGGAATGACGGGATTTTGTTATTTAGCCGTATTGCGAAGGGTCCATACTGTCGTCGTCTTGTACCAGTTTTACAAGGATCTGATCCCGGCGGTTGTATGTACAGCTTTCCAGCAGCTGCCTGGAAAGCAGCTCGCCTGTGGCAGCGTCATACCGGCAGATGTAAACATCCACAACATACCCGGTGATGCCGCTTTGGAGTTGGTGACCGTCCTTGTAGCCGTAAACATTGTCCTCGGTCATGTACTGATAGGTGGTTTCCGGCTCCAAAACTTCCACGATCTCATACTCAATGCCTACTGTGTGATCCCGTTCCTCCGTGCCGGTAATGCTGACAAACACATTGCCGTCGATGAAGGAAGTAAAGATCTGAATGGGATCGGCGGTATTATTGGTAAAAACGAAATTCTCGCTGCCGTAGATGATGGCGGCATCGGTGCCGTAGGTGGTGTAGGGAACTGCATAGGTGTGCAAATGATATTCATTTACCTGCAGCCCGGCAATGATGGCGCAGTAGCGCAGCGCGGAAGAAACCTGGCTGATACCGCCGCCGACAGTATTGGTGCTGCTGCCGGTGTAGGTGGGTGCGCTCTTGTAGCCGGCGTTGGTGGTGCGGGGACCAAGGATCCGGTTGAAGTCAAAGGATTCGCCGGATTTCAAAATGGTGCCGTTGATGGCTTCGCAGGCAAGGCGCAGGTTGGTGTTCCGGGCTGCGTTGCTGGAATTACCGGAAGAAATATAAGTGGCCAGCACATCCTGGAAGAAATTGACATTTAGATCCTCTTCCGTAATTTCAGGATAAAGGAAACCCAGGCTGACCGTAATGGTTTCGCCATATTCCGCCCGATGGATCAAGCGGGCTACTTCTGCTACGTCAAAGCCGTAGCCATATACTTCCGGTGTTACAAGGAAGGTGCTGCCGTCCATGACGGCATCCTCCGGGAGCGTGCAGTAGGTGTCAAACAGGGTTTGGGCATCCGGTGTATCCGGAACCTGAGAAATGGGCGCGTCATAGGAAAATTCCAGCTGGAACATGCTGTAAGCGTCCAATATTTCCTTGTAAAGCACATCCGCGTCCAGATAAAACTGGGGCGTACCCATATTGATTACCAAAGTTTGGTGCCGCACGGAGGTGATGGGAATGCCATCGGCGATCACATCCCGGTAATTGGGCCGGTTTCCGTTCAGCGAAACGGAGGTCTGTACCAGAACGCTGCTGTAATTCTCACAGAAGTCATCCACCACTCTGCGGACACCTTCCAAATCCAGGTACATATAGTCCAGCAGAGCAATGAAGTGCTTCCGCTCCTTGCTGCGCAGTCTGGTGATTTCGTTTTCCAGCTTGGTTCCGTTGCGGCCGTAATTGTAAGCTGCGTCTACAAGATCCGCAATATCCACAAAGGCCTGGCTGTCCACAGGGGTTAGAATCAGCGTATCGTCCGGCAGGGTGACTACCATATTTTGGGTGCTCAGACTATCGCCGATAGTAAGCCGCAGGGCGCTTTCTGCTTCGTTGCGATTCATACCGCCCAGATTGATGCCGGCGATATACACATTATCCAGAATGAGTCCGTCATCTTCCGATGCTTTCGACAGGAAAGAGACTCCGACGATCACCAGCGCCACAACCAAAAGTAGTGCGCAGGCACCCATGGCCAACATGGAAATGCGCTTGTTGCGGGCCTTGAACAAGGCCACATAGCGTTGGGTGGAGCGGGATCTTCGGTCGTGTTCGCGTTCTTCCACGGGTTCATTCCTCCTATCTTTGGGGATTTTTCTCTATTGTATCACATTTTTCCCAGATTGCAATGTTTTTACATTCCAGAACAGGAAATCAAAGGAAAAATTG
>JAZOAD010000089.1:0-7313 GCA_045595225.1 Faecousia sp. | reverse complement strand
TGGCTCAGACCCAGGGAAGGATCGCAGCAGTAGATGTAGTAGGGGCGGACACGGATACGCACCAGCTGGTTAACCAGCTTCAGCATCACATGGGTGCAGTCGTTGATACCGGCCAGCAGAACGCTCTGGTTGCCCAGAGGAATGCCGGCATCCGCCAGCATGGCGCAGGCCTGAGCGGCTTCCTCGGTGATCTCATTGGGGTGGTTGAAGTGGGTGTTCAGCCAGATGGGATGATACTTCTTCAGCATCTCGCACAGCTCGGGCGTAATGCGCTGGGGCATAACAACGGGGGTACGGGAGCCAATACGGATGATCTCCACATGGGGGATCTGGCGCAGATTGCTGATGATGTACTCCAGCAGGCTGTCGGACAGCATCAGCGCGTCACCGCCGGACAGGACCACGTCACGAACCTCGGGATGGTTGCGGATGTACTCGATACAGTTATTGATCTGATCCTTGGGCACCTGGCAGTCATGCTGGCCGGCAAAACGGCGACGGGTGCAGTGGCGGCAGTACATGGAGCACTGGTCGGTGGTCAGGAACAGCACGCGGTCGGGATAGCGGTGGGTCAAACCGGGGCAGGAGGAGTCGGTGTCCTCGTGGAGAGGGTCTGCCTCTTCATAGGGAGCAAAATTCAGCTCGGCATCGGTGGGGATGGCCTGCTTACGGATGGGATCAAAGGGATCATCCTGGTCGATCAAGGACAGGTAGTAGGGGGTGATGGCCATGCGCAGCTTGCCCAGGGTGGCGGCAACGCCCTCTTCCTCTTCCTTTGTCAGCTTCATGTATTTTTTCAGTTCGTCCAGGGTCTCGATACGGTTGCGTACCTGCCAGTGCCAGTCGTTCCACTGCTCGGCAGGAATGTCAGCAAACATACCGTTTTCTCTGCTCTTTCTCATATGTTAGCTCCCTTTCTTACACATATTTCTCGTCGAACAGCTTGCGCAGCTTCTCGGATTCACGCAGAACGTCCAGAGTGATGTTGGCATGGTTCTTGGTGTAGCCGTTGCCGATGATCATTTCTACGTCCTTGCCGACACCCTCGGCGCCCAGAGCGGCCTTGGTGAAGGAGGTAGCCATGGAGAAGAAATAGACCTTGCCGCCGTCACGGACAGGCAGAATGGCGGACATTTCGCAGGACTCGATGTTGACGCAGCAGATGGACAGGTCATACTCATTGCCATTGTTGGCAGCCAGAGCGGCATCCATAACGGCCACGGGCTTGGTGCAGTCAGCCACGACTACATCGGTGTAAACACCCAGCTCCAGCAGGTCGGGAACCTGCTTGGGGTTGCGGACAACGCCGACAACCTTACCGTTGGGGCCAACCTTCTTCATGGCCTCATAGCCACACAGAACGCCGGACTTGCCGTTGGCGCCCAGAATCAGAACGCTGTCGCCTTCCTTGGGCAGCTTACGGGCCTGGGCGGGAGCGCCGGCCACGTCCAAAGCGGCCAGGGCCAAAGGCTCGGACATATCTTCGGGCATCTTGGCGTACAGAGCGGACTCAAACAGAACGGCCTGGCCGATGATGTCCACACGGTCGATATCCTTGTGGATAGCCAAAATCTTGTCGATCTTCAGGGGCGTCATGGACAGAGATACCAGGGAAACGATCTTGTCGCCAACCTTCAGGTCGAAATCGGGCTTAGAGAGCAGATCTTCACCGATGTAGGCCACTTCGCCCTTGAACATACCGCCGGAGCCGGTAACGGGGTTCTGCTGCTTGCCGCGCTCAGCCACGATGCCCATGATCATTTCACCGATCTTCTTTTCGTCGCCGCCGCAGGCTTCTTCAATCTGAGTGAAGGAAGCGGAGTCGATATTCAAAGAGGTAACATTGCAGATAATCTCGTTGGAGTAGCGCTTTTCCATATCATTGTCGATCTTCCATGCCGCCTGGGTCAGAACGCCCTGGGGCTCGATGACGCGGTGAGTGCCGTACTTATTGCCTTTCAAAATCATGGTAAATTCCTCCTAATATATGTTAAGTTACATTTCTTTCAAACCGAGAATGCGGCGGGCTTCCGCGGGGGTAGCGATCTCACGGCCCAGCTCCTTAGCAATGCGGACCACCTTTTCCACCAATTCGCCGTTGGAAGCGGCCTTGTGACCGCGGGCCAGGTAGATATTATCCTCAAAACCAACGCGGACATGGCCGCCCATGATGATGCCGGCAGCAACCATGGGCCATGCGCCACGGCCTACGCCGGTGACGGTCCAGGTAGAGCCGAAGGGGATCTTGCTGACCAGGAAGGCCAAATTTTCCACGGTAGCGGGGGCGCAGCCGGAAACACCCAGCACGAAGTTAAACTGCATGGGCGCGCCGGGAATCTGACCCTTGGAAGCCAGGGTCAAAGCAGTGTCCAAATGGCCGATCTCAAAGCACTCGTATTCGGGCTTGATGCCGTTTTCGATCATGCGCTGGCCAAACGCCCGGAGCGTGGGCATATCGTTGACGAAAATATCGTCGCCGAAGTTGCAGGTGCCGCAGTCCAGAGTGGCCATTTCCGGCATCAGCTCGGTGGGCTGCAGACGCTCCTCCGGGGTCATGCCGGTGGCGCCGCCGGTGGAGGGGATCAAAATGGCGCCGGGGCAGGCCTCCTGGATGGCGGGCAGGATCTCGGCGAAGCGGGCCTTAGACTGGGTGGGGGTGCCATCATCCTCACGGACATGGACATGGATGACGGCAGCGCCGGCATCAAAAGCAGCCTTGGCCTCCCGGACCATTTCCTCCTTGGTGTAGGGAACGGCGGGATTGTGGGCCTTGGTGACTTCCGCGCCGCAGATGGCGGCGGTAATGATCAGTTTTTCCATGAATGCCCTCCCCTATCAGCCACGGGGCACATTCTGCTTGTCCTTGGGGGTAACGCAGGTGCCGGTGGCGCGGCAAACCAGAACGGGAGGATCCAGCACATCCGCGGCGGAATCGTTGATGTCAGGACGGGAAGAAATGACCTTCCAGGCCTCGAACTTCATCTTACGGGAAGAATTGCCCACATGGGTAATTTCGCCCACGGCCTCGATAAAGTCGCCGGCATAAACGGGAGCCAGGAACTCGATGTTATCATAGGCGCAGAACAGGCCCTCGTCGCCATCCTGCAGGATCAGCAGCTCAGTAGCCACATCACCAAACAAATGCACCATGTGGGCGCCGTCCACCAGATTGCCGCCGTAATGGGCATCCTTCGCGCTCATGCGCAGGCGAATCATTGATCTCTTGGGTTCCATAGTAAGTCCTCCTATATGTTAATTTTATTTTTCTCGAAAAATAAGCGCTATTGAACGACAAAATGCGTTCAATAGCGCTTCATGCTTCCATGACAGTAATTACGCGCTGGGCGCAACTACCAAGCAGACAGCCCGGAGCAGCGGTCTGCTTTCGGCGGAAAGCACATTCACAAACCGCATCCGGGGCTTCGCCCGTTGCCATCGGATTGCTACCTTATTCTCCGCGCCTCTATTGGTAAATATGAAATTTCGCAGGGACAAAACTCCCCACTTATGCCATTATTATAAGGGTTTTTCCACCGCTTGTCAATCAATTTCCACGCCGCCGGAAACAGTTTTTTCCGCTTCCGCCACAATTTCCGCGGGCATACCCAGCAGGCGGCAAATATGCAGAGCGTCCCGGGGGCAATCCTGCCGCCCTTCCACCCGGAAAAGGCCGTAATTCATGCAGCGGACAATGCGCTGGGCGCTGTTTTCACCGGAAAGTCCCTGAATTTCTTTGGCTAGAGCTTCCCAGTTCAGATCCTTCAGGCCCGCCACCTGGTAATGGGCCACAGCCGCGTCTGCCACACGGTCATAATGGGTGGCCAAAATGGAAATGGCGTTTTGGCGGTTCAGGTATCGGGTCACCGCCCGCGCGATGGCCGAGCCCTCATGGGGATTGGTGCCCCGGGCAAACTCATCCAGCAGTACAAAATGGAAGCCCCGGCTTAGCGCCTCCGTCACACGGTTGAACCGCGCCATTTCGCCGCCGAAGCTGGAAAGTCCCCGGTCGATGGATTCCAAATCCTCGGAGATGATATGCAGCCCATCAAACAGCGGCATTTTCACTGCCTTGGCAAAGGGGAAGAAGCCGCAATGCACCAGGAAAACATTCAGCGCGATGGTCTTCAGCGCCACACTCTTGCCGCCCATATTGGCGCCGGTAATGACGGTGGCGCCCAGACCCAGGGCGATGGAAACAGGGGTAAAGGTTTTGCCCTGGCCTTCCAGCAGCTGCAGGATCCGGGGATTGACCATATCGGTCATTTCCAGCTCCCTTTCCGTCAGCACCGGCTGGCTGCCGCCGAATTTTTGGGCGATCCGGGCCTTTTCCAGCGTCAGATCCAGGTCGGCGATGGCGGCCATGTTACCCAGCATAGCCGGAATGTGGGGCCGCAGCGCCTGGGACATGAGCCCCTGGAGCCGCTGCTCCTCCAGTTCTTCCTCTCCCGCGATTTGAGAGCGGCGGTTACGCAGGGCTTCATTGGGATTTTCCCGCAGGCCCGCCTCCAATTCCCGCTTTTCCCGGCGCAGCGCTGCCAGCTTCTCGCTGCTGCTGTCGGAAATATAGAAGGAAACCGCCCGGCTGCCATCCGGGTCCAAAATATCCAAAGCGGCAACCGTATCCTTTAGGCGGATGCCCTCCAGAGCCAGCACACCTTGCAGCCGGGCAAACAGAGCAAAAATATCCTGAGATTGGAGCAAAAACCGCTTCAACTCAAACAATTCGATGGAATTTAATTCCGTTTCCAGGCATTTTTCCGCAGCCGGCCGAACCATTTTCAGGCCCATGAACAGCCGCTGCAGCTGCTGCAAGTCCCGGCTGTATTCCGCCGCCTCCAGCACGCGGCGGATATTTGTCAGCTGCCGCTGAATTTCCTCTCTCTGTTGGGGGCCCATGGGGGCCATATCCCGCAGCAGCTGCTGGCCGAAGGGGGAACAGGGCTGCATTTGGGACAGCACAAACTGGAAGCCGATATTTTCTTTTTGGGTATAGGTCAGTTCCATGGACTCCCTCCTTCCATCACATTGATCACCGGGATCTCCACCCGGGCCTGCATGATCTCCTGTAACGCCCGGGGATCAAAATGGAAACCGTAGGCGCTAAAGGGGTTGACGGTCAGCGCCGCCAAATTTACATTGTCGATCACCTGCAGCCGGGCGCCCCGGCGGCAGAGTTTTTCAAAAAGTTCCTGCTTGATGAGGATCTTGCTGCTATCACGGACCACCAGCGCCACATTCTGCAAAGAAACGGAACTCATCAAAAGCGGCCGGATGGCGCTGTCTGTCAGCGCGCCGCCAAAAAATACCGCCCGGGAAGGGAGCTTTCGCAGGACATCCTCCAGCTTTTCCTCCCCGCTTAAGGCACGAGGGCCATCGGCGGTCAGCAAAACGGTTTGTCTGTGATCCGCTTGAGCAAGGGCGCGCAGAGCGGCATCATCGCTTTCCGGCAGCGCCAAAACGCGGCATTGGAAGGCGGTATCTTCCACCACCGTGCGCAGATCTTTGTGGTAGCTGGCGCCGGTGCAAAGGATGGTGGCCTCCGTCACCCGGCGGCTACACAGAGATTTACGGCTGAGAGCGCCGTCGATCAGTACCCGGTCCGCCCCAAGCCGAAAGAAATCCTCCCGGATAGACGCCAACTGGCTGGTCATGGAAGGGCCTGCCAGCTGCACATCGCCGTCACTTCTGGCCCGGAAGATCACCACTTCCCCCATGGGGGTAAACATGCCGGTGGTATCCAGAATCTCTTTGGTCACATTGCTGTGGCGCAGTACCAGCTGGGACGCGGTAGCCACCAACGTGCCTTCCGGAATATAGATGCCCGGTTTTTTCGTGCCGGTGACCAGATCCTTATCTTCGCCGTCCCGGCCGATGGAGGTAAGGCCCAGCGCATGGTTGCACCGCGCCGCTTCCCGGATGATTTGATTCAGCGCCGTGGTCTTACCGGCGTTTTTGCACATACCGATAATGGAAACGGAGCGGTACTGTTCGATGTACGCATATAAAGATTTTGTCACAGGAAGCCCTCCTTTCGTTGCATTTTATTTATTGTACCACACTTTTTCGCCGCCGTAAAGGGTAAGAAATGGGCCGCTGCGATGCAGCGGCCCTGGATTTTTGTGAAATTACACCTTCTCGGCAGCTTCCACAACGTGCTTCATCAGAACGGAAGTGGTAACAGCGCCCACACCGCCGGGAACGGGGGTGATAGCTGCAACGATGGGCTCCACTTCTTCGAAGACAGCGTCGCCGGACATGCCGCCCTTACCCTTGGCGGTGACCTTTTCGGCATCCCAGTTCATGGAAACATCGATGACCACCTGGCCCTCGCGGACATAGTCAGCGGTCAGGGACTTCAGAACACCGGCAGCGGAGATGATGATGTCGGCATTGCGGCAGATCTCAGCGGTGTTGACGGTCTTGGTGTGGCACATGGTGACGGTGGCGTTCTTAGCCATCAGCATCATGGCAGCGGGCTTGCCGACAACCAGGGAGCGGCCGATGACCACAGCATTCTTGCCCTTGCAGTCGATGCCATAGTGATCCAGGATCTCCATGCAGGCGGAAGGGGTGCAGGGGGCGTAGCCCAGATCCTGGCCCTCGAAGACACCGGCGTTAGACATATGGGTCATGGAGTCCACGTCCTTCTTAGGAGCCAGACGGTTGCAGATCTCGTCCTGGTCAGCCTTCAGGTGCTTGGGCAAGGGACGGAACATCAGAACGCCGTGGATGGTATCGTCAGCATTGACCTGATCGATGACAGCCAGCAGCTCTTCCTTGGTGGCGTTCTCGGGCAGAACGAAGTTCTTGACCACAACGCCCACTTCCTCAGCGCGCTTGGTGGCGCCCTTTTCGTAAGACAGGTCAGAAGGGTTTTCGCCCACGCGGACAATGCCCAGGCAGGGCTCAATGCCCTTTTCACGCAGGGCAGCGGTACGGGTCTGCAGGGAAGCAACCAGAGCTTCGTTGACTTCCTTACCCAGCAATCTCATAGCCATAATAGTTTTCCTCCAAAATGTTAAATATTTAGGATGTCATTGCGAGGAGGCCCCTAAATGGGCCGACGTGGCAATCTCCTGGTAAAAGCCGAAGCATTCATCCAACTGCATTCAACGGGGCAGATTTTGCCGGGAGATTCCCACGGGCCTATCGGCCCTCGGAATGACAGATTGTGCGTTTCTTACACGCCGAAACCGGCCTTGACGGTATTGAAAATAGCGTCTGCCTTAGCGCCGTATTCGGCCAGCATCTTCAGGCAGTAAGCGTTCATCTCGTCAGCCTTTTCCCGGTTCTTCAGAGTCTTGGTGTTGATG